>JBJSWM010000763.1:0-4205 GCA_046085865.1 Pirellulaceae bacterium | reverse complement strand
AACGACTCGGGATCAAACTCAGCGAAGTCAGGAAGTTTCTCCCCCAGCCCGACGAACTTCACAGGGAGGCCGAATTGCTTCAGGATGGGGACCACCACACCCCCTTTGGCGCTTCCGTCCAATTTGGCCAGCACGATGCCGGTGCAGCCAGCGGCATCGGAAAAACCTTTGGCTTGACTGAGTGCATTCTGTCCGGCCGTGGCATCGAGGACCAGTAGCACCTCATGGGGTGCCCCTTCGATCTGCTTGCCGATGACGCGACGGATCTTCTCCAGTTGCTGCATCAAGTTGACCTGGGTCTGCAATCTTCCCGCGGTATCGAGGATACAGACATCGTACTGGCCATCGCGCGCTTGCACGCAGGCGCGATGAGCGACGGCGGCCGGATCGCTTCCCTGTTCCCCGAGAACGATATCGCATCCGATTCGTTCGGACCAGATTTTGAGTTGTTCAACGGCGGCAGCGCGGAAGGTATCCCCTGCCCCAAGCAGCACTCGTTTTCCTTGACGAGTTAGTCGGTACGCTAGTTTAGCGATCGAAGTGGTCTTGCCTGAGCCATTGACACCGACGACGAGAATGACCGTGGTACCGGAGGCTGCCTGGGCCAAAGGCGACCTATCCTTCTGCATCGTATCGCGAAGTTCTTGGCGAAGGGTCTCCAGCAGTTCCTCCTGATCGACCTTGCGCCCTCGGTAGTCTCTTTGGACTCGATCGCGAATCTGCTTGGCAACAGGCGCCCCCATATCGCTTTTGACCAGCAAGGCGAAGAGTTCCTCGAGGAACGCTTCATCCACTAGCCTCCCTTCACTCTTGAAGAGATCTCGAATGTCGGTCTTCAGCCATTGCCGCGTCTTGCTGAGGGCTCCCTTCAGCCAGCGCCAGCCTCCCTTGGGTGGATCTTGCGGATGGTCATCCCCGGAATCGCCGTCATCGCCACTGGATCCTCCCCCTCCTCCCGGTCCTTCCGGGATCGACGCTTCGAGAGGGGGCGCTTCCTTGCGTTCCTCTGCCTCCAGGCGTTCCTGCGGGGGCTGGGTGTCCTGGGACTTCTTGCGATTCCAAAAATTTCCGAAAGGCATGATGGGTTGGTTACTCGTTGAGTTCCAGCGCTTCTTCGTAATGCAGATAGAGCTGTTCTAGTTTCTGCTCCAGCTCTTCCATCCTGGCCACCAGCCGCTTCATCGCCGCGCCATCGCGCAGCTGATCGGGATCGGTCATATCGATATGGGCAGCCGCGATGGCTTCCTCGGTCGCCAGTATTTCTTTCTCCAGCACCTGCGGTTTGCAGTAGGGAAACTTCCTCTTCCTGGCTGCAGGGCTAGAGCCTTGGGCGTTTTCGGATTTGGCTGCCCCTTTGCTGTCGCTTGATTTCCTCCCCGCAGCAGCACCGTTGGCTGCTCCCCCCGAGCCTTTGGTGCGATCCCCCCAGGCAGCGCCTCGATCCTCGATTGCCAAACCCTCCTTGATCCAGTGGCGATAGTCCTCGTAATTCCCTTGAACGATCGACGCCTGGCCGCCGCGGAGGACCAGAACATGCTGGGCCGTGGCGTTGACTAGATAGCGATCGTGGGTGACAAGGAGCACTGTTCCTGAGAACTCGCAGATCGCCTGTTCCAGTGCCTCTCGGGACCACAGGTCCAGGTGGTTGGTCGGTTCATCGAGGATCAGGAAATTGGCATCCAGCGATGCCAGAAGGGCCAGCATGGTTCGATTGCGTTCGCCACCGCTGAGTTGTCCGAGCGGTTTGGAGGCGAGTTCACCGGCGATCCCGAAACGGGCAAGCATGTTGCGGCGTTCCAGATCGTTGCGATCGGCGTGTGAGACTCGGATCGCCTCCAGGGGTGTGGTGGTCAGATCGAGTTGCTGGAGCAATTGGTCGAAGTAACCGACTCGCACATTCGCACCCAGCTCCACCGCCCCCTGATCCAGAGGCTCCTTGCCCAGTAGGCACTTGAGCAGTGTGGTCTTCCCAGCTCCATTGCTTCCCAGGATGGCCCACCGCTGGCCTCGGAGGATTTGAAAAGAGAGGCGTGAAAAGAGCGAATGGGCGCCGAAGGCTTTGGCTGCCTTGTCGCATCGAAGGACGATATCCCCCGTCCTGGTCGCCTCCGGAAAACGGAACCTTGGAGTATGGATCTCCCGCGGCGCATCGACCAATTCGATCCGCTCGAGCTTCTTCCTCCGATCCTCTGCTTGCGTGGACTTCTGGCCTGCATGATGCCGACGAATGAAGTCCTCCAGCTTTTCCACCTCCTCGCGTTGCTTATCGAAAGTCCGCCTCTGCACCTCCAGACGCATCGCCTTCTGCTGGACGTAGGCCGAGTAATTTCCGACAAACCGGTCGATCGATCCATCCAGCAGTTCCCAGACGCTTGTCGCGACGCAGTCGAGGAAGTAGCGATCGTGGCTGACCACCAGAACCGCCGACGAACTGGCTGCCAGTGCCTGCTCCAGCCACTCGGTCGTCTCCACATCCAGATGGTTGCTCGGTTCATCCAAAATCAGCAGATCGGGCTGACCGATCAAGACGCAGGCCAGTAGCAGTCGGTTGCGTTGGCCACCGCTGAGCCGTTCGATGGGGGCATGCCAGAGGTCGACGGGAAACCCCATCCCCATCAACACCCGCTCCACCTGCACCTGCCACTGGTAGGCATCGCATTGCTGGATTTCGGCTTGGAGGCGATCGAGTCGCTGGAGCTGTTGGTTGCGAACCTGGGGATCGGTGGAGCTAGCGACCGCATCGGCCAGAGCTTCCGATTCGGCGATCAACTGGCTGAACCTCCCCGCAGCTCGACACGCCTCCGACCAGATGGTGGCACCTTGGGGGAACTCCTGATGCTGCTTGACATAGCCGATCGTGGCTCGGGGTGCGATTTGGACGTCGCCGGCATCCGGTGCCAGCTGGCCTGTCAGGATATTCAGCAGCGAACTCTTGCCGGCTCCGTTGGGCCCCACCAGCGCCACGTGGTCACCTCGCCGAAGCTCCAGGTCGATGCCATCGAGCACCGTCCGCTCCGCAAATGTTTTGGAAAGACCGCGAACCTGCAAAATCACCCCAATCGACCCCCTTCGACTTGCACTGCTTGGCCCCTGGTGACCGCCAGCTGACGGCTAGCCACCCGACACAACCCTCACCCTTACGGGCTTCTCGCCACCATCGTTTCAACGCCGTTCGTTTCTTTGCTTTTGTTCGTCTCTATCTTAGCCGGGGCAGGCAATTTCGGTAGGGACTGCCCCTGACCACCGCCGGGAGAGGGACACGGAAAAAAGCCAGGGGTCGACGGAGCACTTGCCTGGATCGATCGATCGATCGACAATCGAAACTTTCGTCTGCGGCGGGAAGTGGGCAGGCCGATTTCCCACAGTCCATCGACGGAGAAAGGAGCAGGAGCGGCATGCTGCATCTTCATGAGGAAACCCAAGCTCGCTGGTTGAAACAAGTGCAGGCCGACCTGCCATCGGTGCTGATCGACCACGCTCACTGCGAACACAAGGCAGCGGCGACAGCGATGAGCCTTTTGGGAAGCTATATCGAGCGGCAGGAGGTCACCGATGCGATGACGGAAATCATCGCGGAGGAACTGGAGCACTTTCGACTGGTCCGCGAGCTGCTCGAGCGGCGGGGGATCCCGTTTCGCAAGTTGCCGCCCGGCCATTACGGCAAGGAGTTACAGCAGCGGATCCGCCTCCTAGAGCCCGATCGCGCGGTCGATCGCATGCTGGTCAGCGGATTGATCGAAGCGCGTTCCTGCGAACGTTTTGATCTGCTCCGCAAACACATCGACGATCCAGAGCTTCAGTCGTTCTACGATGGGCTCTTCGAGTCCGAAGCGCGCCATCACAGTACCTATGTTCGCCTGGCCAAGTGCTTCGCTCCCGCAAAAGTCGTCCAGCAGCGACTGGAGGAACTGGCGGTGGAAGAGGCGGCCATCATCGCCAAAGGCTGGCCTCGAGCTCGCATGCACAGTTGATTGCTTCAGTGGAATGCTCCAGTCTTCCTTCGGTCCATACGAATTCTTTCAGCCGAATCCCTCAAGGCCCCAAGTCTCTATGAACCAACCGCTTCCTGAACACTTGACCCCATTTCGACATCAGATCGCCGGACTTCAGCAGGTGGGTCACCAGTGCTGGCAGCGAGGCTGGTCGCTGGGTACCTCCAGCAACTACAGCGTCGTGCTGGAGAGAGAACCGCTTCGCCTGCTGGT
>JBJSWM010000762.1:0-2054 GCA_046085865.1 Pirellulaceae bacterium | reverse complement strand
TTTTTGACGTTGGAATCAGGCTGCCCATGTCTTGTGGCAACCTTCGATGCCGGAGACGATTTGCCGGCCAAGGGACTCACAGAATTGTCGGATGGACCTTTGTTGCAGTTCATGCGATCATTTGTGGGGCCGGGATGGACTGGCCATCTAGAGCAGTGCAGCGGTCTTGTAGGGCGATGGTGATCTTCTCGTGAGCGGGTCAGGCGCAAGTCCTTCGGGAAGCGTGTGCTGTCAGGGAAGAACGGGACGGCTAGCGCCGTACCGTTCCAATCTTGAAGATGACAGCATCTTGTCATCCTCCATTAAGGAGCGTCGCTGAGGAGCTTTCTGGTGATGGCGACAGAGCGAATTGTGATGATTTGGAATCCCAAGTCGGGGCGAGGTCGAGCGGCCAGGAGACTGGCGAAGGTTCCCGACCGCTGGATCGACGGATGGGAGGTGATCGCCAGTGAGCGACCCGGGCATGCTAGAGAGCTGGCGAGAGAACTGGCTTCGGAGTGCTCCATGGTGGTGGCGGCCGGTGGCGATGGCACTGTCCATGAGGTTGCCGGTGGTCTGTTGGAGTCCGAGGCGAATTGCAGGCTGGGCATCCTGCCGATCGGATCGGCGAATGATTTTGCGTGGTCTCTGCTCCGACAGTTGGCGCGATCATCCAGCCATGGAGGCGTGCTGGGGAAGGTCGACGTTGCGCGCGTCCTGGCGGGCGATGGTCGAAGCCGATATTTCGTCGAGAATCTTGGAACTGGTCTGTCTGGAGAGGTGACTCGCTGGTCGCGAAGGATCCCTTGGTTGCAGGGGACCTTGCTTTATTCGGTCGCTGCAGCGATGGCCATCGTGTGTCACCGCGGATATCGCATCGCCTGCAATGGAAAGGGCGCCGAAGAGTCGACGCTGCTGATGAGCATCATGCTGGGGCGTCGTGAGGGAGGTTTTCTCATGTGCCCGGATGCGCGGAATGACGACGGGCTGTTCGATCTGGTTCATGCAAGGGGCTTGAATCGCTGGGGTGCCCTGCATCTGCTGCCGCGGGTGGCCATCTGGGGAGCTCCTCGGCAGCATCCCAAGATTCATCGGTCCCAGGCGACGCAGGTGCTGCTGGAGTCCGACCGTGCGCTGACGGTGCACACCGACGGCGAACTGATGCTTTTGCCAGAGGACCAAGTGACGAGGCTGGAAGTCGAGTTGCTGAAGGGGCGGTTGCAGGTGGAGGTCTTTTCCGGCTGGTGAGCTGCGCCGCAGGAGGATGAAAACCATCCTGTCCAAGCTGGGAGCTTACCGAGCTGCACCATTAAGGCTTCCGGCAGTGCTCAGAGCCACAAGAGTTCGCCTGGAAGGCCGCATCGCTTCCTTATTGGATGTTCCTCGGTTGATTTCGTCGGTCCTTACTTTGATTTCTCATACTCAGTCCGCCGTGGCGGACGGTACTCGTTTTCCTTTTCGATGCTGCAGTGTTCCAGCGTGTCTTGTCGAGTACGAATACCATTTCATTCAGTAGGAGAAGGAGTAGGATGAAAACCTGTCGCTGATGCTCCTATGTCACCATCATCCCTGAAGAGCCCTTTTTGGGGAGCGGCAAGCTCTTTTGGAACACACAGTCCCTAGGTGAGCCTGGAGTGTGGTTGACGGAAGACCGAAGCTAAGGATGTTCCTGGATATCTGAATCGGCATCCAGGCCCACCCACTCCAGCAGCGCCAGCGCGTTGGTGGTTGGAGTGGCGCCCGGGTGCATGCGATAATCAAAAATCATCGTCCGCTCCCCAGAGCGTGTCTCAAATCGTTCCCGGAAATGCACCACCGTGGAGCACTGCTTCAACTGATCCTGATCGGCGAGTTCCAGGTCATGGGTGCTGATCGCGATCCAGGCTTGGAGCGCCATCAGTTTCTCGACCACGCGGAGCACGGCAATCTGCCGTTCGCGACTGTTCGTCCCTTGCAGGATTTCGTCGAGCAGGCAAAGGGTGGGGCGCTGAAGAGCCTGGTTGGATCGGCAGTGATCGACGATCTCTCGAAGACGCTTCAGTTCCGCCATGAAGAACGAAACCCCTTCGTGGAGA
>JBJSWM010000761.1:0-2667 GCA_046085865.1 Pirellulaceae bacterium | reverse complement strand
GGCATCAGCCATGCGCTACCTGTCCGACCTGGATCCAGAGATTTTTAGTGCGATTCAATCGGAGTCGACTCGCCAGCAGGACGGGCTGGAGATGATTGCCAGCGAAAACTACACCAGTTTTGCGGTCATGCAGGCGGTTGGTAGCATCCTGACCAACAAGTATGCCGAAGGATACCCAGGGCGACGTTATTATGGTGGTTGTGAGTTCGTGGACGTGGTCGAGCAGTTGGCGATCGATCGCGCGAAAGAGCTGTTTGGCGCCGAAGCGGCCAATGTGCAACCTCACAGCGGATCGCAAGCCAATACGGCTGTGTATCTCTCGTGCCTTCAACCTGGAGACACCGTATTGGGCCTCGACTTGGCTCAAGGCGGCCACCTGACTCACGGCATGCCGCTCAATATCTCGGGCAAGCTCTATAAGTTCGTCCCTTATGGAGTCGATCCAGTCCATTTTCGGATTGATTTCGACCAAGTCGCCAAGTTGGCTAGAGAGCATCGCCCCAAGTTGATTGTGGCGGGAGCCAGCGCGTATCCAAAGCAGATCCCACATGAGAAGTTCGCCGAAATCGCTCGGGAAGTTGGCGCTCGTTTCATGGTCGATATGGCTCATTATGCTGGCCTGGTGGCTGGCGGTGAGCATCCGAATCCTGTGCCCGTGGCGGACTACGTGACAACCACGACTCACAAGACGCTTCGTGGACCACGTGGTGGTCTGATCCTCTGCCGCAATGAATGGCTGAAACCGATCAACAGCGCCGTTTTCCCCGGTATTCAAGGTGGTCCACTGATGCATGTGATCGCTGGCAAGGCGGTCTGCTTGAAGGAAGCGATGCAACAGGAGTTTCGACAGTACGCAAAAGCAGTGATTCGCAACGCACAAATGCTGGCCGATTGCCTTCAAAAAGGTGGTGTTCGAGTGGTTGGTGGTGGCACCGAAAATCACTTGGTCCTTGTCGACGTCACCAGCATCGGTCTGGGAGGAAAGGCTGCCGAAAGGGCGCTCGATCACTGTGGAATCACCGTCAACATGAACATGATTCCTTTCGATCAACGCAAACCAATGGATCCCAGTGGTATCCGAATCGGAACGCCAGCCTTGACGACTCGCGGCATGGGAACGGCAGAGATGGCAAGGATTGCCGATTGGATCGTACGCGCCCTCAAGGGAGCAGACGACGCGGCACTTCACCAAACGATCGCAGCGGAAGTGAGGGAAATGGCATCCAGTTTCCCCGTACCGGCTCAGGATCAGCCGATCGCCGCCCGCTGACCTCTTCTCCATCGGTCAGAACTCATCGAAGGAATCTCCCAATGGGCAAAGCCAAGATATTGATCGCCGACGATCACGCTGCCAATCGCGAACTGCTGGAAGCGTACCTGGACGATATGGATTGCGATATCGCCTGCTCCATCGATGGCAAAGATACCCTGGCGAAGATCGAGCAGTTTCAGCCCGATTTGGTTTTGCTGGATGTGATGATGCCCCAGCTGAACGGTTTCGAAGTGTGCCAGCGGATCAAAGGAGACCCAAAAACCTCCGGGACCATGGTTCTGATGGTTACGGCGCTCAATGAGTTGGGGGATATTGAACGAGCGGTGAAGGCGGGGACCGACGATTTTCTTACCAAACCAGTGAACCGCGCCGAGCTGCTCAAGCGAGTTGGCAACATGCTGCGACTGAAAGAGACGACCGACGAGTTGGAGCGTTTGCGCCGTTACATCGAATCGATCGAAGACCTCTCGGATCCGCAAGTCGGCCGGCGCAGGTCGAGCGGTTCGTGAGTCGAGTGGAACGACAATCTTGGGGACGTTTTAAGGACCCCAAGCGATTGCGACTTTTGTCGCGCATCGAAGCCCAGGTTCCGTTTCAAATCGAGGAGCAGATCGCCTTTGGCCGAAGGATCCCCTGGATTCGGGTTCTTGATGCAGATCGGCTTTTGGAACGAGCGATTCGGCACCAGGAAGAAGGCTACGAAGCATGGGATCCGTTCTGGGCGGCGACTTGGCGCGCCGCAGACGGGATGGGACATTACCTGCAGAAGCTGCCGCTGGAAGGCTCACAGGTTTTGGAAATCGGATGTGGAAATGGCAGGGCCGGTATCGCTGCTGCGATGATTGGGGCGTCGGTCACCTTCACCGATGCGGCCACCACGGCGCTCTTGGTCAGTCGATTTCACGCATGGGATTGGATGGATCGCTGTTGCGTACGGCACCTTCGATGGCCTTCGGACCCCACTTTTAAGAAACGCTTCCCCTGGATCGTTGGAAGCGACATCGTTTACGATCCTAACATCTGGGTAGCAATGGAAGGCTGCTTGAGGAACCACCTGACCCAGGACGGGTTGGTGCTGCTTAGCGAACCGCAGAGGCATACCGGCGATCGATTCCTTCCATGGATTCGCGAACGAGGATGGCAGGTGCAGATCGATTTCTTTGATTTGCGCGATGGCGGGCTTCCGATCCGCATATTCAAATGCCGTCCGGAAAGGGCATAGAGCCAGAGCCATCTGGACCTAGGAAGAAACTGTAAGGCGGTGGAGTTGGAGCCGGTTCACGCAAGGCCGGTCCACCATCTGTCGATGGTGGCTACGGGGGGTTTTTCCATACAACTGACTCCAACGCAAGGTAGCCACCGCGGCCACGCGGTGGAGTTGGAGCCGGTTCACG
>JBJSWM010000760.1:0-1484 GCA_046085865.1 Pirellulaceae bacterium | reverse complement strand
AAATCAAATGCGGTGGCCGACGACATTTCCCGAGGAACCAAGCCGAAGGGAAAGACCCTCCCCGCTCGTTCCTCGCGACCCTCCCAAGGCCAGGGTGAGTTTTGTTTGTGACTCTGCGGCGGGTGAGCAGAAAATCGGTTTTTTCACCCTCCCTCAGGGAGGGTCGCTGAGGAGGAACGACGAAGCGGGGAGGGCTAGATCCTTGTTCGTGCTTCACGACGGATTTCCCCTTCCCGAGGAACCATTTTTCGCCGCGTGGCTGCGCCCCTTCCTCCCACAAGAGGTCAGCTTTTGCGAGCCTAAGCCTGAGCCGCTGGTTGGCGGCTGCGTCGCATCAGCCATAGTCCTATCAGCACCAGCATCCCACCGATCAACGGCTGCAGTTGCCACGCTTCCCTTAGCCACCACCAACTGACCGCTACCGCCACCAACGTAACGACGTTCTGATACGCCGATGCGTGGGCGCTTCCCAGCTTCTGAACTCCATAGTTCCATGTCGCATAAGCGATCCCAGTCGCAAACATTCCGGTGAAAAAGACTGGCCCCAGCGATCGCCAATCGATCGTTCGTTCGCCCGCGATCGACTCCGCCCAACCCCATCGCCAAGCGAGTAGGCCCAGTGCCAGGTGGATCGGAGTCGTCGCCAGACTGCTCATCAATGTCAGTCGCACCGGCGCGACCGTCGCAAACAGAGGGCGACTGACGACAGTCGCCAGGGCCCAAAGCACCGCCGCCAGAAGGATTCCAAGATTGCCGAAGAAATAACGTGGATCCCAGGCGATCGAACCCCGCGACTGCACTACCAACATCGCGCCGCTGAAGGTCACCAGCAATCCCAACCAACCCATTCGCGAAAGGTGTTCCCCGGCCAACCACCACGCCAACATCGCTGCCCATACCGGCATCGACGCCATGATCATGGCGGTGTTGGTGGAGGTCGTATGATCGATCGACAAGGTGATCGCCAGCGGGTAGGCCAAGCCGCTTAAGAGCGAAAAGACGGCAATCCGCCACCACGGAAGCTTGCTCGACCAAGGGCCATCGACTTGCCAGCGCCACGCCACCAAGCCGATCAAAGTCACCAAGGAAACAACCATCCGGGCTGCGTTGAAAATCAGTGGTGTCCACTGCTCGGTCCCCGCCTTGACCACCGGGATGTTGATCCCCCAAAGAATCGCGGTTCCCAACAGGCACCATTCGGCCGCCAGCGATCTGGCGGCGGCTTGATTCTCCTGATGATTCATCCCGAAATCACCCAAGTGGCTGCGAAAGCCTTCGAACTGCCGACGATCTGATTTGGATATCCTAATGGTGCAATCCACCATTCCGCTACCCAGGCACCAGCGCGATCGAACCACCAGTAAGAATCAGAAACCTTGATATTCTAAAGGTCATTAGAATATCAAGCCTCCGGGAGCTCTTTGGAAACGGAGGCGCATGCCGGGGTATTACGAACTGCGAAGCGTGTGGCATGCAGCTTGGCT
>JBJSWM010000759.1:0-1795 GCA_046085865.1 Pirellulaceae bacterium | reverse complement strand
GACAACGGATCTGGAGAGCGATGAATTCACAAAAGAGAAGTCACACTAGCCGAAGACGGAAGTGGCACTCATACCGATGAAAAAGCAGGGGTACTGCGAGCCTAGCGGCTTTCGCAGTACCCCTGCTGACGTTGATCTCCTACCAACTTCATCGAATCCACTTCCCGTCAGCCAAGGCTGGTCTTCATCCGACGCGCTCGACGCCATCCATAAAGCCCCACGGCACTGACCAGAAGCACCGAAGAAGGCTCAGGAATCGCCGTGATCGTGTAGGTGGCATTGAACCCCTGAACGGGGAGTCCTGCCAGCGTCGGACTGTTGGCATTCAACTGATCCAGCGACATCGTGTAAGTTCCCAACGCCACTCCGGTGGTATCCAGCGTCAATCGGCCGTAAAGCTGATCGGTGGTACCAATGTCGATCCCGCCCAACTGAAAATTGGTCGAAAACGCCTGGCCAGTCGTTGTCGTGATGTCAAAGGGTGTTGAACCCAGCAAGAAGGTAACCCCCGAAATGAACTTGCCGCCGGTGCCGTTTCCCGCACCTGCGTTCACGTTCACGTCGACACCATCCACCTTCTGCGTACCCGAACTGGAACGGATAAAGACCTCAAAAATCCCATTCGATCCTTGCGTGATGGTCTGGCTGAGCGGCGAAAGGGAAAAGACAATGTCCGCCTTTCCGACCGAACTCATCAATCCCAGCAGCAGGACCAGTGTCAAGCAAAAACGCACCATAAACACCTTCCTTTCAGTCGATTGGCCTTGGGCCGAATCACACACGTGATTCAACGATTCCTCGGCCGACATGCCTACAATCCGAAATCCCAGAACGAACGCCGCTGGCGACCTAAATTCGAAAACAAATAATCTGCAAGCGATTCGTAAGAAGAACCTGCCGAGTCGTTTTCGCCATGGCTTTCCGAGCCACCCCCTTCCGACTCACCATACCTAGCCAGCACCACCACGACTGTCATCATCGGTTCCCTGCGGACCTCATGGATGACTCCAGTGTCTCGCACTCCAATTCCACCCGATCGCTTCTGATCGCTGTCAATCGGATCATTTCCGCCAGGAAGTCCAGCTCCCAAGTCGATACCAAAGGTACCAAAGCCCCCTTCACCTTCACCCCCATCACCGGACGCGGGAATGGTGATGTTGCCAATCAGCACCGAACTGGAAACGCGACTCTGCAGGAACGACAAATCGGCGCTGGTGATACGTCGGTCTTTGTTCACATCCCGCATGTCGGTGATCGACACAATCGCTGTGCTGATCGAACCCTGCACGGCGCTCAGGTCGGCCGATGTCAATCGATACGGTGCAACCCCATTGACCTCACCCAGTGCATGACCCAGATAGTAAACATTTCGCTCCGTCAAACCCGTGTTGGCATTCGCCTTGACGATGATCTGAAGCCAGCGATTGGTGATCAATCCATCCCCCCACTCCAATCGGATGCGGGACGGCTGACCTGCTGCTGTGGTTACGTCGATGGCCGTCGGTGCGGGAGCCGAAACCCAGGTACTTGGGTTCTGCGTCCCGCTAGCGCCTTGCGGCGACATTCTGAAGGTAAAGTCGTCTACAGTCAGCGAGGATGCAGCCAAGCCAGCAACATCCAGAATCACTCCGTTGATCCCTCGACTGTAGCCAATCACATTGGCAAAGGTCGTCGTCTGCGCTGAACCACTGGCTCGAAGCAACTGCTTGCCGGTATCCAATGCACCAGACACGCCACCTGTCGACTCAAATCCCGATCCGTTGTAGAAGACCTTCGAATTGGTGATCGTCACCAG
>JBJSWM010000758.1:0-3358 GCA_046085865.1 Pirellulaceae bacterium | reverse complement strand
AACATCGATTCGCAGCGCCGATTCTGGCACCCAGCGATCGAGAATGTCGGGGTGCACCAACCGGTCGTAAAGCACCACATCGGCCATCGAAAGAATTTCCGCGGCTCTCAAAGTCATCAAAGCCGACAGGATCAGGACTTTCTATGGACCCCCTCTCAAACCACTCCTTCAGGGGGAAAGGCAGGGATCGTGGCCGGTGAAGTTTATTTTGTCGGTGCAGGCCCTGGCGAGCCTTCTTTGATGACTTTGAGAGCCGCGGAAATTCTTTCGATGGCCGATGTGGTGCTTTACGACCGGTTGGTGCACCCCGACATTCTCGATCGCTGGGTGCCAGAATCGGCGCTGCGAATCGATGTTGGAAAACAGGTGGGTGATAACCCCTGGCCGCAGCAGATGATTTGCGACGAACTTCGCCGGTGGGTGGCGTCAGGCAAGCGGGTGGTTCGGCTCAAAGGTGGCGACTCGGTGCTCTTCGGCCGCTTGACGGAGGAGCTGGAGGCAGTGCGGCCTTTGGGCTGTTGGGTGGAGGTGGTTCCTGGGATCACGGCTGCCCAGGCTGCGGCGGCAGATGCCCGAATCTCGCTGACCGATCGCGATTGGGCCAGCGCTGTCACTCTGGTGACCGGGCACAGTCAGCGTTTGGAAGATGGATCTTGGGAAGCGGAGGAAATGGGTGACCGGATGGCCGAATGGCGGCAAGTCGCAACCGCTTCAGGAACGCTGGCGATCTACATGGGACGACGATTGGCTCAGCGATGGAGTCAAGATTTAATCGATGGGGGACTGTCACCCGCAACGCCACTTCTGGTAGTGCACCGCGCCGGATGCCACGACTGCCAGATGGATCAAGGCAGATTAGGTCGATTGGCTGAAGGGAGTTGGGAACCGCGGCTACCTCCCGGACCGGTGGTGTACCTAATCGGTCAGGTGGCAACTCAGGCTTCTTTCCCCAATTCTTGCAGCCAGACCTTTCCACTGCAGGGTTGCCACCTGCTGTGGCCTCGCCCCTTCCGTGATGAAGATCCCTTGCACGATCGTTTGGTGCGACGCGGTGCCATGCTTTGGCGAGATCCCGCCATTGAGATCGTTCCTTTGGGCTTGGACGAGGCGGGCCGCGGATTCGTCGATGGCATCGATCGATACGATTGGATTTTTTTCACCAGCGTTCCAGGGGTCGATTTTTTCTGGCAGCGATTGATGGATCGGGGATGGGATGCTAGGAAACTTCATGGCGTCCGCTTGGGTGTGGTCGGACCTTCGACCGCCAAGGCGCTTCGCGATCGCGGGTTGCTGCCCGATGCGATGCCGACCGAAGAAGCCAGTGCGGCCGCTCTCCTGGAGTCCGTGCGTGCCCAGATCGCAGGCCAAAGCGTCCTTTGGGTGCGTGGCGACAAGGGAGTGGATCCTTTTGCTGAAGGTCTGGCGGAGATTGCTGGCCGCGTCGATTCGCTCTGTCTCTATCGCAACATCCCCAAGGAGCAGCCAAATCCATCGATCGCCAGCAGGCTTCAATCGGGCGCGATCGACGGCGTGGCAGTGACTAGCCGATCGATCGCTGAAAGTTTGGTTCACCGCTATGGTGAGGACCTCAAGCGAGCAACGCTGCTTGCCTTCTCTCCGCTGATCGCTCAGCGACTGAAGGAACTAGGATGCGATGCAGCCGAGGTATGCTCGCAGGCGACTCCCGATGCGTTTTGCGAGTTGGTGACAGGTTGGTTTCGCAAGGAACGTCTGGCCAGACGGACGACTTAGGGCTGCGACCGATCCGAATGCACATCAGCGAAATGGCGTTTCCATCGACCAAGTTTTTCGGGGCGAATGGTATTGCCGTCACGGCCGCTAACCCTATGATGCATTCGGCGGCGTGAATCGTTGCCAAAGTTCTTTTGGCCGCCATTCCGGCAGAGGGACCAAAAGTTTGCGTTGGCCAGGATCGCTCAAGGCGAGTGCAGATGCACGCTGGATCCTCGCCAGTCTCGCAGCGGCTCCGCATTTTGCCGCAACGGTCGAAGGAACGAAAAAGACCCGTCGGTGGTTCGTCCACCGATGGGTTTTTTCATTTTCAGCTCACCCTGCCGCTGGGCGGGACGACTGTGGATTGCGCGACCTGGGTGGGGGGCGTTTTCGCAATCACTCGACTGCGGAGACTCATCCCACCATTGAGGTTGCGTACATCGGAGAATCCGACACCCTGCAGCAGGCAGGCGCCGACGTGAGCGCGCTTGCCGGAGTGGCAGACGACCACCGTGGGTCGCTGTGGGTTCAACTCCATCCATCGATCGTGCAGAGAGTCGATAGGAATCCCGATGGCTCCTTGCAGCGGAAGAGCCGCTCGTTCTTGTTCCGTACGCACATCCACCACCTGCAGATCGCCAGAAAGATCTGCATCGGCCGGCACCAGGTGTGGCGCACCAGCCAGATCATTGCAAGCGGCGAAAGCGGCCATATGGATCGGATCTTTGGCGCTGCCGAATGGAGGAGCGTACGCAAGGTCCAGTTGCGCCAGATCGTAGATGGTGCCGCCAAAATGGAGAGTGGTGGCAGCGATGTCGATCCGTTTATCGACCCCTTGCTCCCCGAGCGCCTGGGCTCCCAGTAGCTTCCCCGTCTGCGGCGCATATAGCAGCTCCACTTCCAGCGGTTTGGCACCCGGGTAGTAACTGGCATGATGCGCTGCCTGGATGAGAACGCTGCGGAAGGGAATTCCCTCGGCCTTCAACTGCCGCTGATTCAACCCCGTGCAGCCCACCGTCAGATCGAAAATCCGTACGATCGCCGTTCCCAGGACCTCTCCCTGCTGGGTGGAAGCGCCGGTGGCAGCGTGCTGGCCCGCGATTCTGCCAGCGCGGTTGGCTGGCCCCGCCAAACCGGCTCGCACAGGCCGACCGGTGACTGCATGGAGCGATTCGGCCATGTCTCCAACCGCATAGATCAGTGGATCACTGGTCTGCCCAAATCGATTGACCGCAACGCCACCTGAGGGTCCAAGGGTCAATCCAGCCTCGGTGGCCAGTTCGATTCTCGGCTGCACCCCAGCTCCCACGAGGACCAAATCGGCTTGGATCTCCTGGCCATCCTGCAACACCACGCGTTTGATCGGTCCCGTTGCGGGCACCAGCGACTGAACCGCCGATCCCAAGTGAACGCCGACCTGGTGATCGGTCAGATGCGATTCGATCGCTTTGGCAAAACAGGGATCGATCGGTGCCAGCACCTGAGGGGCGTTTTCGATCAGGTCGACCTGGATACCCAATCGCGAAAGCTGTTCCACCACTTCTAACCCAACGAACCCGGCCCCCACGACGGCGACTCGTTGGACTTTGCCAGCCTGAATCCAGGCGAGGATTCGATCGAGATC
>JBJSWM010000757.1:0-3742 GCA_046085865.1 Pirellulaceae bacterium | reverse complement strand
CTGGACTCAGGGCCTCTGGACTCAGGGCCTCTGGACTCAGGGCCTCTGGACTCAGGGCCTCTGGACTCAGGGCCTCTGGACTCAGGGCCTCTGGACTCAGGGCCTCTGGACTCAGGGCTTCGGGGGCTGCGTGGTTTGGACGTGCAGTTCGCGCAGCTGCCGGGCATCGACCAGTCCGGGCGCCTCGGTCATTAAATCGGTGGCTCTCTGCGTCTTCGGGAAGGCGATCACTTCCCGGATGTTATCCAGCTGGCTAAAGAGCATCACGATGCGGTCGATCCCCAATGCGATACCGCCGTGAGGCGGGGCGCCGAACTGCAGCGCATCCAGCAGGAATCCGAAGCGATCCTTCGCCAGATCGGGGGTGATTCCCAGGAGCCCGAAGACCTTCTGCTGCGTGGCGTTGTCGTGGATGCGGATCGTACCACCTCCCGCCTCGTAGCCATTGATCACCAAGTCGTAGGCTTGAGCGCGAGCCCCCTTGGGATCGCTATCTAGGAGCGGCAGGTCCTGAGGCCTTGGGGCGGTGAACGGATGGTGCATCGCCACCCATCGCTGTTCCTCGGCATCCCAGTCGAACATCGGAAACTCCACCACCCAAGAGAAATGCATCTGCTTGGGATCGTAAAGCTTGAGTTCGGCCCCCAGTCGCTTTCGCAGGCCATGCAGTCCCTTGCAGGTGACTTCCCATGAGTCGGCCAGGATCAACAGCAGATCTCCGGGAGTCGCCTGCGTGGTTTGGGCGATTGCCGCCAACACTTCCGGCTCCATGTTCTTCGCGATGGGGGACCACAGCGACCCATCGGCCTCGACGCGAAACCACGCCAATCCCTTGGCTCCACAGTCCCGAGTCACAAACTCCGTCAGTTCATCGATGCGCTTCCTGGAAAACTCTTCGGCCTTCCCCTCGACTCGAATGCACCGGACCACTCCTCCTTGATCCAGCGCACCGCGGAAAACGCGAAATGCGGTCGGCTTGACGCTTTCCGTCAGATCGATGATTTCCATCCCGAATCGAAGATCGGGTGCATCATGGCCGAAACGACGCATCGCTTCGTCGTAGGTGATCCGCGGCAGGGGAAGCGTCAGATCGATCGCTAGCAGCTCCTTGGCCAGTTGCTGCATCAGGCCATCGATCATTTGGATGACATCCTCGGCGACCACAAAACTCATCTCCAGGTCCAGCTGGGTGAATTCCGGTTGGCGGTCGGCGCGTAGGTCTTCGTCTCGAAAACACTTGGCCACTTGGACGTAGCGATCATAGCCTGCCATCATCAGAATCTGTTTGTACAGCTGTGGGCTTTGCGGCAGTGCAAAGAAGTGGCCGGGGTGGACGCGGCTGGGGACCAGATAATCTCTCGCCCCCTCCGGAGTGCTTCTCCCCAGGATCGGTGTCTCAACGTCGATGAACTGGTGCGACTCGAAGTAGTCTCGCATCCGCTTGATGATGCGACTGCGGAGCGTCAGGGTCTGCTGCATCGCCGATCGGCGGAGATCCAGGTAGCGATACTTCAGCCTCAGATCTTCCCCCGGCAACTCCTCCTGATTGGGGAAAAATGGAGGGGTCAGCGATCGGTTGAGCACCTCCACCTGAACGGCTCGCACTTCGATCTCACCGGTGTCTAGCTGGGTGTTTTCCTTGCCGACCAAGCGTCGCGCGACGGTCCCAACAATGCGGACAACATCCTCTCCACGCAGCGACTTGGCGAGATCCAAAGGTCCACTGCCACTTTCGGGCGCCACCACCACCTGGGTTTTTCCATAACGATCGCGCAGATCGAGAAAGACAGCCTGGCCATGGTCGCGCAGCGTGTCGACCCAGCCGCACAAAGTGACCGTCTGTCCGACATGGTCGCCTCGCAGCTGACCACAAGTGTGCGATCGCATCATGGAAACGAAATTCCTTCCTCGAAAGGGAACGACGAACTGGTGGGGTCAATCCAGAGCGATGGGGTCGAACGCGACGCCTGCTCCAGTGCCGTCGGATTATCTTCGATTTTCCGATTTTTCGGAACCTGGGATCGTCGGCACGCGAGTTGGCGGCATCGAGAATCCTAACGGCCTTTGCCAGGATCCAAGGGACGACGGGCAAATTGCTGGTTGAACTGCTGGGGATCAAACGGGTCCCCCGTCCCCATCTGCCGCTCTTTTTCCTCCAACTGCCGAATCCACCCCTCCAGCTTTCTCCATTCCGACTCCGGATCCAGCAGCGTCGGTGACTGGGAAGAGGGTGGCGTGGCAGTTTGCCACTGGGCGGTCGAGACGCCTCCAGCGGAAGGACCGCTGCCGACAGCCGATTGAACAGCCGGCATCGTTGCATTGGAAGTTTGGCGATCTGTCGCCGCTTGGACACCACTGGAGTTCTGGGTATCGATGGCCTGCTGCACTGTCGCCGCCCACCTCGATAACGATTCGACGTGGATGCGATCGGCCGCATGGCTAGGATCGATCGCAGGAGTCTTCTGGGATGCGTGGATCGACGTCGCCTTGGCGATGAACGCTTCTGTCCCTTCCGGCTGACTGCGAAGGTAATGCAGTACGGCGGTTAAACTCGACTGAAAACTTTTGAACGATTGCGATGCAGCGGGAGGAAACAGAATCGCGGTGCGGGTTTGATTGCCGTGGCATCCGGAAGAACCACAGCGATTGCGCATGAGCGGCAGAACGATGTCGCGATATCCATTGGCGATCAGAGGCTGCCGAGACAGCTCCTCGACTTGGCGATCCATGCCGGCTGCCGACGAATCGGTCGCACCAGCCGCAACCACCTGCGAAGGGTTGGGAGGTAGCGAGAAGGCACTTCGGGTCACTGGATCCTTCAGCAGACGCCCGCGATAGCGAGCTTCCAGCAACCGCAGTTTGGGATGCCCCGGAATCTTCTGCTCCAGAGCCTGATAATGTTCCTCGGCCTCTTCCAGCAGACCGTTGTCGATGCACCAAGTCGCAAAATGAAGATGCTCGCCAGGCCCCATCCTTGGAGTCCTTGCCCGCTGGAATTCGTACAGCTCCCGAATCTCCTTGCCGACGCACCTCACCTCCGAAGCCCGCACGGTCACCCTGGCGTTGGCATCGATCTGGACTTCGATCTGATCTCCCAGCACCTTCAGCTTCCCGCTCAACACCGCCCCATTACTCAGAAGCAGACAGCCCGGGCCAGTGGGGATCTCAGCAGGGTCGACCGCCCAAAGCGGCACTCCCCATGGACATGCAAGCAGCAGCACCCAGCAAGCGATCCCCAGGCGGCGGCTCCAGGAAAACCCGCGCGCTGTCGAGTCTCTTGGTGGCGAGTCTTTTGGTGGAAGGAAAAGCATGGATGGCAGTTTCCGATGGCGAGACAACCTGCAGCTTTCCAGTTGGACCAATCCTCATCCATCCTGGAAACATGAATCTTTTCTTTCGAAGCCGACATGGCAGCGAAAGTTGTGCGGAGAGTAGAAATCTCCCTTGGGGGGGTCAATGGCAGTCCAGTTACCCAACCAGCAGCAGGGGGCCCCCCAGAGCTCGGGGACGGAAAAAGCGATCGGAAGACTGTATCCGCAGGACTTGCCAAGCGATAAGCTGAGGGAAAGATGAATTGAGTGAGCGGAAGGGTAGGGATTGCTCCGACGAAGCCATCGAAGGGCCATGTCATTTCCCGTGAGGATTGGAGATAGGTCAAGATCCATGCCATCGACACCTGAAGATCCCCTGCAGCCAACCCCTCTGGCCGTTGACTCGGTAGCCACCCCTGTAGCCAACGGCT
>JBJSWM010000756.1:0-2980 GCA_046085865.1 Pirellulaceae bacterium | reverse complement strand
CCTCAATCGAACGGTTGTCGGTTTCGCTCACGGCGACCAGACCTTCGGCTGGCGTTTTTACCCTCGTTTTCAAGTCGCCCCGGTGGAAGGAAATGCAAAAGTTCTTTTCCGGGACCTCATCGGTGGCGGCCCTACGGATGAGCAGCTATTGAGAAGCCGGAAAATCGAGCCTGGGATGAGGGAATGCTTGGCGATCATCGTGATGCCTTCATTCGTTGGCCGCGCGACCATCGACAGCCGAAGCAGTTGGTTCCGCCTCGACAGTCCGAAGCATTCGGCACTCTCCCACCAGGAAACAGTACAGTACAGCCGTTCGATCGAGACGATGAAGTATCACGCCCAGGCATGTGTTCGATGCCCTGATCTGTATCGCGATGGCGAAGTCAGCCGGTTGCTGTCACGTGTGGAACAACTGAGTCAACAACTGCCGGCCCAGACCCTTTCTTTTGCGGTTCCCACCGAGAACAACCTCGGCGGATTTGAGATTCTATCCGCCGGCACTGGAGAACTGGCCCCCGAGCTGCTGGGATGGTATGGCGCTCCAGGATACAGCACCGAAAATGGAGCGCACTTCTTCTTGGCTGGCGATAACTTCAGTGTCCATGAGACGTCACTGATCGCAGGCAATCAGGTGATTCCTTCCTCTGCTATTCGCATGCTCAGCCGCCAAATCCTGGAAGTGAGGCTGCCCGAGAATCTGCCGTTCGTGACAGACAATCGGATGAATGAAAGCGACGAAGATACTTACGCTGGCTACATCGATCTCCACTTGGCCACTCCGTATGGCGTCAGCGGCCATCTGCTGATTCCGGTCCTCCAGTCGGCACCACCACCACCGCCTGTCGATAACAGTCCCATCTTGCAGGACAGCACCCCAGTCGTACACCTCTTCTACGACAAGGACAAAGATGGAGTTTGCCAAATCGTTCAAATCGCCCCCTGCGACCTACCCATCGCTCAGATCACCACCAACGCAACGGGAGTCCCAGGAGGCGTACCTGCGACCATTACGATGAAAATGGAAAGCAAACAGGGCCCGCTGAAACCTGTGACGTTTGCACCGATCTCACCAGATCGAAGTGCATCCTACAACCTGCAGGGATCGGTGGTGATGGAGGCGGCGGCGCCGAAGGGATCTCTGTTTCATTCGCTGGAAGTGTATGGCAACTGGTTACTCCAATGCCCGGATGGAAACTGCGATCACCTGGAAGGTAGCCCCGTATCCGTCAGCTACACAGCAGAAATCGCCTTCGGAGACGCTTCTCCAATCAAGGCAAAAGGGAAATCCCATCTGATCTTGGTTTTCAAGAAAATCACCAACAAGAAAATCACCAAGTAACAGATGCGAGTCAGAGTGGATTCGGCATCCTCTGCGGTCCTTCGATCCAAAGCGCAGGGGATGCCGATACGCACATACCAGATCGCCCCCTTTTTCTCTACGGCTAGCAGTCGCTGTCGACGGCACCCATCGGTCGCCAAGCACTTCCGCATCAAGAAGTCTCGACCGGCTCCTGTTGCAGCCAGTCTTCCGCTCTTCTAGGCTAATGGGGTACGGGACTCCCTCTGGATCCGAGGATCGAGGGAGGCTTGTGCCGTCGGTTTGCCAACGCTCGCTTGCCATCAAGCGGCGTTTCCCACCTGAATCACCCCTCTCCCGCTCATTTCAGCAGAAAGAGAAGTGCCATGAGCCAGTTGAACCCGCCGCAGATTTCCTCCCTGCAGGAGCATGTTAGTCCATCCCGTCGCAGCTTCCTTCAGCAGTCGGCAGTCGCCGGTGCGGTCGCCTTGCCGCTGGCGATGCGATCGGTCCACGCAGGTGCTGACGACACGATCAAAGTCGGTCTGATCGGTTGCGGTGGACGCGGTATGGGCGCTGCCTCCAATGCCCTGGCTGCCGACCCAGGGGCCCGCCTGACGGCCATCGCCGACATGTTCGAAGACCGTCTGGAACTGGCGGAAAAAGCTCTCTCCCGCCAACTTGGCGATCGGTTTCAGATCGCCGATCGCAAATTCTTCGGCTTCGATGCTTACCAGAAGGTGATCGACTCAGGGGTCGACGTCGTCCTGCTGACCAGCCCACCTCATTTCCGGCCCCAGCACCTGGAGGCAGCGATCAAGGCAGGCAAGCACATCTTCTGCGAAAAGCCAATCGCCTGCGATCCCGCCGGTGTCCGTAAGGTTCTGGAACTCTCCAAGCAGGCTGAAGAAAAGAACCTCAACCTCGTCTCAGGGCTCTGCTGGCGCTACGACCTGGGTGTCAAAGCCACCATCGAAAAACTGCTCGACGGTGCCATCGGCGATATTGTCGCCATCCAGGAAAACTACCTCACCGGCACCCTTTGGCAGCGAGCCCGCCGGGATTCCTGGACCGACATGCACTACCAAATCTACAACTGGCTCTACTTCCGCTGGCTGTCCGGTGACCACATCAACGAGCAGTTCATTCACTCGCTCGACAAGTCGCTGTGGCTGCATCGCGATGAACCTCCCGCTCGTTGCTACGGCATGGGAGGACGACAGTGTCGCACGACAGCCGAATTCGGCGACGTCTACGATCACTTCTACGTCGTTTACGAATGGGCCGACGGCACCAAGACATTTGCTGCGACGCGGCAGATGGAAGGCTGCTTCAACGAGACAGAAGATTACGTGATCGGCACCAAAGGCACCGCCAAGGTGCTGGCGCATGAGATCCAGGGCGCCAACCCCTGGAAGTACAAGTACGAAGGACCAGGCAATCAGCCAAACATGTACGATCTGGAACATGTCGCTCTCTTCAAAGCGATCCGCGATGGCAAGCCGATCAACAACGGGAAGTACATGTCCTATAGCACCATGATGGCGATCATGGGACGCGAAGCTTGCTACTCAGGACAGGCCATCACCTGGGACCAAGCGATGAATTCCAAAATGGATCTCACCCCGCCCGCCTACGAATTCGGGCCGGCTCCAGAAGTCAAAGTGCTTCAGCCAGGCTCTT
>JBJSWM010000755.1:0-1382 GCA_046085865.1 Pirellulaceae bacterium | reverse complement strand
GCATTACCCTGTGGAATGAAAACCGAAAGCATTCCCTAGTCGCCATCTCCACAGGGGGAGGCATGATCCAGGTTCTTTCGGTAGACGAGCTTCCCATCGAAACCGATGGCGGCAGCTACGAAATCTGGTGGAGAACCGATCGACCCGCCCCTACGAACGCTCCACCAAATACAACACTTCAGATCTACCAAAACGGCGATGCCACTTTGATCCAAATCCAGTCGGCCGATCCCCTCCCAGAGGAGGTGCTGAACCGCTGGATCGCCAACGCCCCAAAACCCCTCTGGTCGGCAAGCATCGGTCGCGTGCTGCCCGTCCCCTCGAATCCCGATACCCAGATTCCGTTTTCCACCAGCCGGCAGATTGTCGAAGCGATCCAGCGCCCCGAGACAACACTATCGGAGCTAGCGATCGAATACGAGCAACAGCGAAGTGGCTATGACTCCCAACGCATCCTTGAGATGATGTTGGACTTGACCCGAATCTGGAAGCGATCGCTGGCATCGGGACTGGCCGGTACGACCTATGAGGATCGCATCCTGGGATACCAAAGTGGTGGCTACGTCGAAGCGATGAAGGCAGGTCGACTGATCCCAAGCGGCCTGCTGGATCATGTCGTCGCCAACGTCACCGCGCTCATGGAGGTCAAGAGTTCGATGGGAGTCATTATCGCCGCTCCCACTGCCGGCGCCTGTGCTGCGCTTCCCGGCGTGGTGCTGGCTGCCGGAGAGCAGATGCAAAAGAGCGATGAGGAGTTGGCGAAGGCGTTTTTGGCTGCAGGCCTGATCGGTGTGGTGATCGCATCGCAATGGACGTTTGCGGCCGAGGTCGGGGGATGCCAAGCCGAAGGTGGTGCAGCCGCCTCCATGGCTGCCGGTGCGCTAGTTCAGTTAAACGGCGGCACTGCCAACCAGTCACTGACCGCCGCATCCTTGGCACTCCAAAGCATGCTAGGGCTGATCTGCGATCCCATCGCCAATCGTGTCGAAGCTCCCTGCCTAGGAAAAAATATCATGGCAGCGGCCAATGCGCTCTGCTGCGCCAACATGGCGATGGCTGGATACGATCCCCTCATTCCGCTCGATGAAGTCGTCGATGCCGCCCGTCGCGTCTCTGAGAAAATGCCTCGCGAACATCGCTGCACCTCCCTGGGGGGCCTCGCCACCAGCCTGACGTCGATTCGTATTGAAGAGCGGCTGAAGCAAAGATGCGAAGCTACCCAGTAGCCACCATCGCCAGATGGTGGATGAGCGAGTGGGACGGGTTGCGCAGCACTCCACCGCGTGGCCGAGGTGGCTACGGGCCGAGGTGGTTACAGGGAGCGGTGGCTACGGGCGGCTCGGGATGGGACTGGCGACGAAGCCGCAAAGGCAATTCCGCAT
>JBJSWM010000754.1:0-10466 GCA_046085865.1 Pirellulaceae bacterium | reverse complement strand
ACTCCATGGCAGTCGCCTTCTTGCGGCTGCGCCAGCTATTCCTTGGGTCAGTGGGTCGAGAGTCAACCTCGGTTACAACAAGGTGCCATACGGGTAGGCTCTTCGTGAATGATTGTGGCTTTGAAGCATCCGCTACTGTTTTTTACGTACCGGTAACTAGTGAAATAGAACTCGTTCTCGAAATGAAGCGTAGGGACACGGGGGCATCGAGTACGAGCAATCAAAGCCATAACCGACGAAATAACCCGAAGAACCAAAAAACTGCGGATGCCTTTCGCTCAAGGCACTCGTGCATCTTGACGGAAGCGACGATCCTCCCGTCAGCGTCTCGACCTCTTCCATCCCCAAGCAGCAACAAGCAAACTGGCTACGATAACGCCGACGATCGGTCGGTACTTTAGTGACGGCTTGGGAGTTGCTTTCTCTGGCTTGCGACGGAGGTTGGCTAACCATTGGCCAACGCGCCGATTCTCCGGTAGCTTCAGAATCCATTGCTCGAGCGCCACTCCAAGCTCGGAAGCGACAGCAGCGTTGGAGGCTACCAAGTTATTGGACTCTTCAGGGTCCGTCGAGAGATCATACAGCTCTTCGGTTCCATCGTCATTCCAACAGAGCTTCCAGATGTCCCGGCGGACTGCCACTCGAGGATTCGGACCTCCCCAGAACAGATCACGCCGTCGCTGCCGCTTGGATCCAAGCCAAATGTCCGAAACATCTTCACCATCGATCGCCGGATCATCGAGGTGAACTCCAGCGATCGCACTCAGCGTCGGGAGCAGATCGACACCGGCCACCACCGACGATTCATCCACCTTGCCCGCTGCAACTCGATTCGGCCATTTCAGGATCCAAGGGATACGAACCCCTCCCTCGTAGATCAAATGCTTGTTACCTCGCAACATACCAGCCGATCCCAAAAGGTTCGGCTTAATCACCTGATCTGTTCCAGTATCTGAGTTCTCCTTAGCGTGCTGCCTTGAAAGCGCCGGACCGTTATCACTGCAAAACAGAACGATCGTATTCTGCTCAATCCCTTCCTCCCGAATCGCTGCCAGCACCCTCCCGACTTGGTCATCAAGTTGCGAAAGTTCTCCGAGATATTGCTTCATGCCGCCGACTGCATCCCCCAGATCTGTCTGGTAACGATCCCATCGCTGAAGAAAATCGGGATTCGAAAAATCTTCACGATGAACTTCGACGTCACGGTAACGCTCAACAAAGCGAGCGTGTGGACTCACGGGGGCATGAACCGAATGGAACCACACATTCATATAGAACGGTTTTCCCTGGCTTCGACGGATAAAGTCGATCGCCGCTGCAGTCGTCTCGTGATCCTTCCCCCGGTCATCACCATGACTGCTTCGAATCACCTGGATCTCATCGATTCCATAAGTCCCCCGCTCCACCTTGTCCCCGATGTCCCATTTTCCAAAGTGAGCGGTCCGATAGCCTTTCTGCTTCAGCTTTTCGGTCACCGTGACGGCATCGCCAAAGCCAGCGGTAGCGGTGTCAGCAGGAAACGTTTGAGGGAATCGGCCGGTCATCAATCCACAACGACTGAGGGCGCAAATAGGACCGGCGACGTAGGCCGAGCGGAAAAGAGTCCCTTGACGGGCTAGCTGGTCGATCGACGGTGTCTTTGCATAAGGATGGCCATAACAACCAAGATCACCGTAGCCGAGATCGTCTGCGAGTAGAAAGACGATGTTTGGTAGATCGTCAGCTTGCGCAGGGCACCAAAGGCAGGTCATCAGCCAAAAGGTCGATAGCCAAATCCAGCGATTCGTCGAAAGGCTTTCTGCGATTGGAGCAAAGGACTGGCATGGGAATGGATCGATTCCTACACCTTCGGTCGATTGTAATCCAAGCTTCATCGAGCTGCATTTCGGTGGCTCCCTTGACGCATCCATCCTTCCATCGATTAAAAAAGAGGCTCGTCGACCTGTCTTTCGTCGACTTGTTGATCAAGCGGTTCGGCTGATCACACGGGCTAGCCATTGATTTCGTCACTTCTCGCCCCCTATCTGGGAGTTTCATCTCCATGCCCCGATTGTTTCTTTCCCCAAAAGGTGCATTCCTGGCGACCGCACTGCTGGCCATCATGCTGCCGCAGCAGCACGGCGATGCCGCACAGCCGCTACGGGTCGGAACCGCCAAGCGTTCCATCACACCCGATCCTCTACTGCCTGTTTCCGGTGGTCTGGGAACCCCCAATCCAACGACAAAGAAACTTGGAGACATCTCCATTCGGGTCCTGGTGCTCAAGCAGGGAGACGAGAAGCTAGTACTGGGGAGTGTCGATGCGCTCGGATTTCCTGGCGTTCTGATCGATCGAGCTGCCGGGCAGTACCCTGCGATCGCAAAGGATCGCTGGGTGATCGGCGCCACCCACACCCATAGCGCTCCGGATCTCTATGCCTTCCCCGATGGGAAAGGTGGACACACTGGGGACCTCAAGCATATCGACTGGGTATGCAACCAACTGGCAGATGCCGTTCGGGAAGCCGATGCTTCTGCCACCGAATCGGAGATCCTCTGCAGTTCGGGCGAAGTCCAAGGCAAAATCGCCTACAACTACTACGCCCCCGACCTCTACGACCGCCGTGCTGGCGTCATCGTCTTCCGCAACAAAGAAGATCGCAAGACCATCGCCACCCTCGTCAACAACGCAATCCATCCCGAGGTGCTTGGCAGCGAACTGGGAATCTGTAGTCCCGATCTGATCGGGCCGATGTGCGATCGCATCGAGGAGAAAGAAGGGGGCATGGCGATCTTCTTCAATGGCGCGCAAGGGGGAACCACCACCGCAGACAACCGATCGCTCGACCAACCCTCCGATCCAATCCGGGGCAAATGGAAGGATGAGCGGACATGGGAGGAGTGTTTGCGGATCGGCAAGGCTTTAGGGGATGAAGCCATTCGAATTGGAAAGGAAGGGGTCGCCGACCCAATGCCCATCCTTCGCTGCCAGAGCAAACAGGTACTATTTCCCTGCGACTCCGATCTCCTGTGGGCCGTGGTACAGCATTCCCCACTCAACTATCCAAAAACTGAAAACCGGATGCTGCCAACCCGGCTGAATCGCATCGAACTGGGGTCCGCACTGCTGGTGACCATTCCGGGTGAAGCACTGCCCAACATCGGCTTTTACCTGAAACGCAAACTGGCGGCCGAACATCCCTTCCTTCTGGGACTGACCAACGATGCCTTCGGCTACATTCTGACAGAAGTCGACTTCGCCAGCTTCCCTGCCTATCGCTACGTTTCCGAAGTCTCGATGGGAGAAAAAACCGGGACGATCCTGATCGATGCGATTCTGAACTGGTAAGTCAACACGCAAGCAACCACGGGATTGCCGATGATATCGCTTTCCCGCAAGCAGATCACGATGCGAATCGAATCTCTTGCTAACTTTTACTCCGGACTTTGAAGATGCATCGTTCCATGAAGCTCGCCGGTGGCCATCTGACCATCGGCCATCGGCATCTGATATCGCACCTCCAGCCCCCAAGTGGGAAGCAGGTCCGGAACCTCCAATCGAATCGACTGACGTTCGGGTAAGACTTCCACGCGCTGAATCTTCAGTTCCCGTTCGTTCTGGTGATCCGACCCGTAGCGCTCCGATCGCTTTAGGTCCCAAACGCGGATGGTGAACTTTCCCTCGGAGGCTGCCAAGCCATTAATCGGCTCGGTGAATTGCATGGTGATCGCCCCAGGGCGCATCTGAAGCCCCACAGGCAGTCGCCATGGTTTGCCGGTCGGTCGAAAGCGATAGAGCCCCCCGGGCGCGGTCGCATTGCCCGCCCAGGCAAACATTCCACACCCATACAAATGCCCCTCTTGTGGATGAAAACGGGCTCTCATCAGGCCACTGGCCAGCGGCTCGATCGGCAACTCCACGACGCCTCCCTGCATCTGGCTGCCAACCTGTTCATGCGGCACCAGGAACACCTTCCCGTAACCATAGGAAAGGCTCAGCAGCTTGCCATCCAGAGGCCCCCACTGGGGACTATCCACCCACAGCAACTCGGCCGGCGAACGATCCTTCGCATTGGTGATCCAGCACAACGGTGGCTCCATGAGATCGTCGGAAGGATCCGTGACATCGGTGTAGCCCCAAAGATTTCCATAGAACAGCGGTGCCGTAGGATCGGGCCGTCGCAACCAGTTGATACGGTTCTTTGGATTCCAGAACCCCTCCTGGTCGGTGACGAAAAACGTTCCATCGGGATTCAGACAGACTCCATTGGCGGCGCGAAAACCCGTCGCCAGAATCTCGCTCTTCTGACCATCCTTAGAGACCTTCAGCAGTGTTCCATGATGGGGCACGACCGCCTTCAGTGCATGCCTCCCTGATTTGGCATAGTAAAAATTCCCCTCTGCATCCACCTGCAGCCCCATCGCGAACTCGTGAAAATGCTCCGTCACCTGATGATCGTGATTCCATGTCGCATAGTGATCGACCGCACCGTCGTCGTTGCGATCCTCCAGCCGCACCAGTTGATCACGGCACAGCGCGTAGATCCGATCTTCGATCACCTTGATCCCCAGAGGCTGAAAGAGCCCACTGGCGATCCGCCGCCAACGGGCGGTCCGGGACTCTTCGGAAATATTGACTCGCCAAAGATCTCCATCCCAAGTCGACACCACCAGCGATCCGTCCGATAAGAAATCGACCCCCGTGGGCCGCACCAAGGCCAGCCAAGGATTGGCCTCAGGCAGCTCGATCGTATCGACCGCCAGGGGACCGGAAACTCCGTCCTGGATCCGAACGGCCGTTTGAATCGTCTCTGGAAATGCCGCAGCACCTCCGGCCAGCCATCGATCCCAAGGGAGGGGTACCTTCAGCCGCTCGATATTCAATCGCTCTAGGATCGTGCCACCTTTTTCGGAAAGCTCCCCGCCCGACTCGCTCCAAGGAGCCAGTGCAATGGCGATCTCTCTCGATTCCTCAGCGGGCTCAATCGCCAGCACCAGAGCACCGCCCTGAGTTTGCCAAGCCACCCCATCGCCACTGGAAACCACCATCGCATCGGTGGTTGGCATGGGCGCTGCGCTGGGTGCTTTGGCATCGCACCATTGCCATCCTTCGCCCTCTGGGAATCTGGCCAGCGCATCTCCTTGCTCTCCTGCCCCCTGGTCTCTTGTCAGCTCGGCCACCTCGCCCAATCCCTTTCGCAGTCGCAGCCCTTCGATCCTGCCACCCAAAAGGGACTTCGGCTGCGGAAAATTGCTCGACGTGAATCCAACTCGAAAGACCGACTGTGCCAAAGGGGAACTGCTTCGCAACACCCCTTCGGCCGCCACCCGACCATCGATTCCCATCGTGACTTTTCCACTGGAGGCATCGTAGGCGAGAGCGACGCGATGCGTCTTTCCGTCGTCCACAATCGCGTCCGATGCCACAGCGCCAACCCAGCCGATATCGAAGACCAATCTTCCATCGCGGACAAAAAGAGTCATCCCACCGGGAGCCCACTGGGAACCAAGCGGCGCGAAGGCAGCGACCGTTCCATCAGAATCGGTCTTTAACTGAGCGACCAGTGTCCATTGGCGGGGAGTCGACTGGCCCAGCCAGTCGGCCTTAGCGATCTCCCAGTAGCCGCTGCCATCCAGATCCCCATTGGGCTGTCGTGGCTTCGCCGTTTCTCCGCCGGATCGCTGCCCCCACCGCACCGAAGCGCCGTTGGGATCCAGCCATGCCATTGGCTGGTCTGCATTCTCTGGCGACGCAAGGACTTTCCAATGGAGGGTCTTCCGGTGGGCTCCAATTCGCAGTCGGCGGACAAAAACTGGTTGCTGGTCGATCGATTCCACCTGCGGCAACTCGTCGATCCTTGCATCACCGATCCGATAATGAAGGATCGTTTTTCCTTCGTGGGTGGAATGCCCCAGCCATTGCCCCCATGTCTTTGGCAATGGGCCATATCGACGTCCATCCCGCCCCTCCACTCGATCTCGATCTTCCCAGGGATCCTGGCCATCGGAGGCCAGTGGATTCGCCCAGCCCGGTCCATTGGGGAGACTCCAGTGCACCTCACCGCTGATCGAAGGGTGAATCTGATGCTCGCCATTGAATTGGATCGAGCGCCAATCGGTCATTCGCCCCGATCCCTCGCGATGGCTCCAACCTGCCGCCATCCTCAGGGTGTCGGTGCAAAAGAGCATCCAGTGGTTGCCTCGCGCTGCGCCCCCCGGACCGGGATCCAGACGCATCGCCATTCCCTTGTACGCGATGTTCAGTGACGGACCAGGAACTTCGAACGTATGGGTGATCAGATTTCCATAATCCATGGCGTTCCATGGTTCCACCGTGGAAGGGGCTGGGCCGCGAGTCGTTCCGGTAGGCAGCTGCGATAGATACTCCTCATCCAACCGCATGTATTGAGCGGGCCGGTGCTCTTTGAGGAATGTTTCACGGATATAGTGGATCACATCGTACTTCTGCTGTGGCACCATCCATGACTGCGCCGCCATCTGCCCAAAGCCTCGGGTCAGCGTCTGGTACATGGCGTAGGGAGAACTGCCGTTCTTGAAATCGCCCTGTCCGAATCGAAGCGAAGTAGGGAGTGATCCCATCTGCTGAAGATCGCCGTGGCATTGAAAACAAACTCGCCGATAAATCGCCTCGCCTCGTTCGAAGGCCACCCCATCAAGATCTCGCAATATCCCTGCATGATCGACTTGCGATTCATACGCGGCGACCGGGGATGCCTTGGGCGCATCGGCCGCAAGTCGCATCGCCACCGGCTCTCCCCCCGACCGCAACTCGATCAGCAGACGGAGCAGATCCAGCCATCGCCGCTGGTTGCCCAGCTTCTGCACCAGCCCAGCCGGCATCAAAGAATCCGAACGCCGCTCGATTCTCGCAATCTGGTCCAGGTCGAATCGCCTTGGCGGAACGTCTCCCGCACCTTCCAGAAACTCCAAGTGCTTGTCGGTCTGTTTCAGGATCCGGCCCGCGATCACTTGGCCCTCTTCCGTCAAAATCACCGATTGCTCGAACCCCTCCAAAATCTCCTTGGAAGGTTCAAGCAGAGCGTCGACCAAACGCTGATCGGTGTGCTTGGGCAGCACCTGGCTGAGGATCGGGCCGGTGCGGACAGGCTGATTGGGATGGAGAGCATGGCACTGCGCACAGGCAAGCTGAAGGTCATGGAAAAGAGCTAGTCCGCGCTGCAGATCCACTTCGCGTTCGGCCAGTTCGACCCACTGACCAGCCGTCAGTTCATCCAGTCGCTTGGCGAAAGCTGCCTCCAATCCCTCGAGAGGATCCTGGGCGCTAGCGACGCGACCGAACCGATCGGCCCAGACCGCAAAAAGGAAAACCAGCCAGACGAGGAAAACTGCTAGGCGATAGCCAGGGCGATTCTCTCTTGCTCGATTCACGCGATGCATTCGAACTCTTTCTGATCGACGGAACGTTAGGGCGCGGCCGGTGGAGTCGGTGTGGCCTGGATGGGGAGGCCTTCCTGCAGGTAACGCCAATTCTTGATATAGGCCAGCAGATCCCACATCTCCTGCGGACCGACCTGCTGCTCGATCCCAACAGGCATCAACGAATTGCCAGTCGACTGAAAGGATTCGATCTCCTCTCGCATCAACCGGTGGATGGTGCCATTTTGCGATTTGATCGTCACCACTTCCGTGGTCGCTTCCTGCAGCAATCCCTCCAGCACCTCGCCCGATTCCAAAGCGACGACGTAACGATAATAGGCGCCATCGATGGTGCGATTGGGATCCAGGATGGAGATCAGCAGTTTGTCGAACGACTGCTCGCGGGAGTCAGAGATATCGGGGCCCACTGCAGTCCCGATTTGATCGATCCGATGACAGGCCGCGCATTGCTGTCGGAAGACTCGCTGACCCCGCTCGACATCCCATGCCCCCTCAAACGCCTGGCGATAGCGATCGATGATCGCCTGTCGATCTGGGTCGCCCTGGGGCCCCAAGACGCCGATCCAACGATCTCTCTCTGCCAGATCCGATTTTCCCAAGAGAAACTCCCGCTGACTGGCGTCCAGCAACTTGATGCTGACCTCCCCCGACTCAAGCTTCTCCAGCAGCAGCGCCAGCCGCTGGGGACTGGAGCGAATCACCTGAAAGAAATCGGACCGTAGTTCCGGCGTCGCCTTGGCAAACGCCCCTATCAAACGGTGCTGGATCTCTTCGGATGGATCGAAGGTCACCGCGCCCAGGACCGCTTTCAGCAGCGGGCCGCTGGGCTCCTCGAGCAGATCCATTGCAACGCTCTTTGCCTCGGAAGGTTCAAGCGACCGGAGGAGCCCCAGCGATCCGGCTCGAAGATCAGCGCCGACGGAGTGACTGGCGGCCGTCTTCGCCAGGAAGTTCTTCAGGGCCGCCAGAGGCGAAGCATCCCGATCCTTGGCGGCATCTCGCCAACCAGACCAAAGCGACAGATGCAATCGTTGGGTCTCCCCTGCCATGCGGTCCCAGGAATCGGGTGGGATCCAGTCATCGATCAACCGCTGCATCGCATCGGGGCTCCGCTGGGCAGCGGCTTTCATCCAGTGCCGGACCGATTCCTGCAGGATGGGTGGTATTGGCGTCGATTCGGCAGTCGTACCGGAACGCTTCCGCCACTGGTCGCCCCAGCTTTGCATCCATTCGACGGGGTGATTCCGGACAGCTGCCGCAACGGCCATCTGGAGATGCCCATCACTGGAGTGGGTCAGGGAATGGCGAGCCAGTGCTGGAAGCACCCTCTCCAGCTGGAATTGCTGCATCGCATCGCTCTCCTCGGGACTTCTGGCGATCGCCCAGCAGACCGATCGAAGCAGATCGCGGTCGGTGGTCTCCAGCATCGGCCCGATTTCGTTGAGATACCGGTCGATAGCCAGAGGCTGGAAACCATCGGCCAGCAAGTGGAGTGCATGCCGCTGGAGGCCCGCATCATGGCTTTGCAAAGCCCGCTGCCAAATTTTATCGTCCCATATTTCAGAGGAGGCAAGCCAGGTGAGAGCGGCCATGTGCAGGGATGACTCATCTTGATATTCTAAAATTCGTCGGAATGTCGCAAGCGTCTCGGACCTCTGTTCGTCTGGTTTTTCCATCAGCAACCTCAGTGCCGTCGCTCGCGCCCAGGACTCGGGCCTTCCCAGCGCCTCCACCAGTTCCTCCGTGGTCCACTGCCGCATCGGTCGCGTCCGAATTGCCGACCAAATCGTGCTGGCGGGTCGATCTCTTCCGGCGATCCGGTAGATTCGTCCCAATCCTTCTCCGAATCGTTCATCTGGCCGCTGCTTCTGTTCCACCGGCACCCAGTCTGGATGCTCGATCACCGCCCGGTACATATCGACCACAAAGATCTCACCTCCCGGGCCCTCGGTTAGATTGACGGGGCGAAACCAGGGATCGCGGCTGGCGAGAAACTCACGCTGGGGAGCTGCATCGGCCACCACGCTTCGGCCATCAGCTCTCTGCAGGCTGCGCCTTTGCACCAAGCTTCCGGTTGGCTCGCACGTCAGCACATGCCCCCAAGCGGTCGCTAGCTGATCGCTGTGGCTGATCAGAACACCACAGGCTGCAGTGAACTGACCGGCATGCAGGTTGGATGTGGTCCAGGCGCGAACCAAGGGGCGCACTGAGGAATTGGCTTCCGAGGGACTGGCATCCAGTACCGACGGGACCAATCCCGCCAGTGGGCTGAGCGCCAACTGATGTGGCTCGACCATCGCTTCTCGGCACGGCTGTCGATTGGCGCAGTGATATCGATTTCCCAGGCGATCCCAGGTAAGCCCGAACTGTGCAGGTCCTGTCACCATCTGAATTCTTTGAGTGCGAGGATCCAATCGAAGGTCATACTGCTGAAGTTCCACTGGTTCGCTGACCGCACCTGGCTGCTGCAGCCTGCCACCTCGAAGACCATTGGCGATGTAGATCCATCCATCCGGTCCCAACGTAGGATCATTGGCCCGCAGCTGCGGGTTCTCCTGCTTGAAGCCATCGATCCAGCTCTCCTTCCGGTCGCATCGGCCATCACCATCCGTGTCGCGCAGCCAGACCAGTGAACCGGCCATCGTCACCAGGGCTCCGTCTTTCCACAGCTGGAGGCCGGTGGCGAAGAGCAATCGATCGGCAAAGACATGCGACGACTCAAATCGACCATCGCCATCACGATCCTCTAGGACCACCAGCCGCCCCCTCGGTGACTCACCCTCCTTGGGCCCAGTCGGGTAGTCCCCCATCTCAATCGCCCACATGCGACCTGCGTCGTCAAACTGGATAGCAACGGGATCGGCGATCTCCGGTTCGTGCGCCACCAGCTCCACCCGCTGGTCCGGTTCCCACTCCATCTGCCCGATGGAATCTTCGGGAGCGACTGGGGAACGGTTCGGCGTCGAGTTTGCCGATGCCACCGACCCGTGATGCAGGCGGGTAGCGAGTCCAGTCAAGAGCGACACCATCTTCGGTTCCGCCTGTTCCTCCAGGCAGCTGCTTCTTGC
>JBJSWM010000753.1:0-2310 GCA_046085865.1 Pirellulaceae bacterium | reverse complement strand
TGGCCTCAATCTATGGACAAAGCAAGTTGATGACCAAAGAACTCGATACCAAGAGGGCTACCGAGGTAGAGCATGGTGGGGAGCTAAGGTCGTGACCGGCTCTAGGTCTAAGCAGAGATCTGGCGGCTCTTGAGTAGCCAGAAGATGGCAGCCAAGCATCCGACCGCTGCTCCCAGGTAGCTGAAGTTGTGCATCGTTCCAGCGCGAGCGAACGCCAGATCGTCGTCGATCGCATTGCCGTAGCGCGATAGCTGTTCGATCGTCTCCGCATCCCCAGTCACCATCGCCAGCATCAGTCCCAGTAGACTGGCGGATGCAGCTACAACAACCACCATGGCAAAAGCTTTTGTAGTTCGGCGCGTCAACTGGTTGGGTTGGCTGGTGCGATGAATGATTGGCAGGAGCAGCGCCGCCAGAGGTGCGCCCATCCACCATGCGGCCAACCAACCGACAATCGAAGCACCCACTCGCGGCGGCACGGTGGAGGGGATGCGAAATTGGATGAATTTGAATCGAGTGAAGTACTCGTGGGAGATCGTGAAAGAGATCTGGTTGTGAAGAGCGCCGAAGAGGCCCGCCAGCAGGCATGCGAAGGCGAACCAGGGGAGGTTTCGTAGAAGAAGTCGCGCGAGTTTCATGGTGCAGGAGTTTGGGAGTCGACCTGGATGTAAAAGGGATTGGCAAGCAGCCAAGGATGTTGTTCCTCCTCGGTTTCGATCCACCCTTCCACGCGGTAGATGCCGGGAGTCACCAGCTTCCAGGATGCTTCTTCCCCGGAGCTTTTTTCGATTGGTTCCCCATTTCGTATCAGTCGCCACTGGCAAGGGATGGGAGCATGTGCGCGAAGATCGAGTGGCAGCTTTGCTGCATCGATGCGACTCCCCAGTTCCCATCGTTCCATTGTCCTGTCTTCCTTGAGCTTCTCGATTCCGATTTGGGTTCCCTTGGAATCGGCCAGCCAGTCGAAGGCGACCCACCCTCTTCCCTGTTCCAGAGCCTGGAAGACTTGATCGGGATCGAGCGATGGGACTAGCAGGTGGGTGCCGGCGTGGCGAAGGGAGCACTCGTAGGGATCCAGTTGAGCCTGGAAGAGGATCGCTCCTTCCTTGGCATCAGCGGGGATTTTCAGGAAGGGAGACAGCACCAGTCGGGGAACTTTAGCGAGCGTTTCGCCTAGCGCGTCTTCGATGGCTATCTCGGAGGTGGAGGCCAATCGGATGCGGATGCCGATGTTTTCATGGGCATCGTTGGCGGCAACGCCGGTGTGGGGGGCGAACTGGCAGAGTTGGTCCCATCGTTTCAGGTAGTCCTCCGGGTACGTCTGTAGCGCGGAGAAGGACTCCTGGGGATAGTCATTGAAGAGCTTTGCGAGAGCGACCAGTTTAAGCGGATCTCGCAAAGCCTTGCCGAGTGAATCCTGTTTCTTGAAATCGGCGTGCGTGTTGTAGATTTCAACGCCAGTGATTCCCGGCACCTGCCACTCCATCCTCTCCTCCAGATGGGAGATGAAGATATGGCCGCCGCGACGGCGAACGATTCCGGCCAGTTCCTCGGGAGCCGCTTTCATGAAGGGGCGAAGGCTGAGCGTTGGGTAGACTAGCATCCCCTGCATTTCGGCTCCTGGAATCAGCAGGACTCCTTCTTTCATACCGCTATGCCCTTGGGTGTAGAAATCGACTTCCTCCGAAGGATGTTCGGTGAACATCAGCACGTCCGTACCGGCTCGTTTGGCGGCAGCGACGATGGCATCGACTTCTCCACGGCTGTCGTGTGAGAGTTTGGAATGGACATGGAGATTGGCGCGAATGTGTTGTAGCGAAGAGCGGGAGGGAACGTCCTTTCGCTGGCTGGCCAGTTGCTGTCGAGTCTGCTGCATCTGGTCCAGCCACTTTTTTTGCAGTCGATCGAGTGCCTGCTGGGCTGCGACGACTTGCGAAAGAAGGAACCAAAGAGGGGCGGTCCAGAGGAAGGCGAGAAGGATCGGGGAGCGTTGGGATTGGGGTGCCATCGCAGTAAATATTCCTGGTCTTCTAGATCGTATTGGTTCCCGAGAAACGTCTTGAATTTCACGCTGATTTGGAATGATATCACAGAAGTTCATACACCTCGCGATTCTGGTTCGCGTCTTCTGTTTCAAGGGCTTAAGGGGCGTCTTGCCCGTGGTGCGTCTTGCATGGCCGAGCCAGCCGTGCCTCGCTTTTTTCGAATAGCTGTCATTCAGAAGGTGCCACCCACCTTTTGAGGTTTTGCTCGCTTGCGGTAGCCACCATCGCCAGATGGTGGATGTGCTGTCATTTAGCGTCTGGTATG
>JBJSWM010000752.1:0-1999 GCA_046085865.1 Pirellulaceae bacterium | reverse complement strand
CCCTCGACGCGCCGCCAATCGACCCCGACAGCCCAGCCGATCGCCGTCCTTACCCGCAGGACCGACCGGACCTGCAGCGCCTGGCTTCCCTGGCAGTCCGTCCTTACCCGCAGGACCGACTGGCCCTGCAGCACCTGGCTTCCCCGGCAGTCCATCCTTGCCCGCAGGACCTACGAGTCCAGCAGGGCCTGGCTTGCCTGGCAGCCCCTCTTTTCCATCCTTGCCGTCCTTCCCCGCAGGCCCTGGAGGACCAGCAGGTCCTGCAGGCCCCGGCTTCCCGGGCAATCCGTCTTTTCCGTCTTTTCCAGCAGGGCCGGGAGGACCAGCGGGACCCGCAGGCCCTTGCTTACCGTCTTTTCCTGGTAATCCCATCGGGCCAGGAATACCGGCTTCTCCCTGCAATCCTCGCAACCCTGCTTCGCCCTTTAGGCCAGTGATCTGCGTGGCGCCGGTGAGCGATAGTCCCTTCGGACGATAATCGACCCAATGCCGATGGTCGTCGTCCCAAATCCACAGAATCCCCTGGTTCTCTTGATACCAGGCATCCCCCAACGCACCCACCTTCGGGAGATGATCCCGATCTTCAACCAAGCCTTGGATGGTCCGCACCGGCGGCAGCTTCTTGGTCACCACATCTAGCTCCAAAGAATAAAGAATCGACTCAAAAGAAAAGTGCCACTTCGAAGATCTCTCACGATGGTGTCTCGCTCAACTCGCCGCCGGACCGCGGTGCAAACCGTGGAACGCGAAAGACCCCTATATCCCTCTCAAATTAACAGCCATCGCCTCAATTTCAACATAGGCAACATGGGAGGGTGGCGAAAATTAGCAAAATCCAGCCACTTCGGGTCGTCTCGAGTTCGATCCCGACGGGGAAGAGCTGCCCTTCGATCGCAACAGGCTAACGATGGTAAAGGAACTCTCGACTGCTCATCAGGCTCCAATAGAAATCCTCGACCGCCTGACGCAATTCCTCCTGCGGCACTCGCTGCAGCTCGCCCACCAGTTCCCGAAGCTCCTGGCCGGTTGGCTGGCGACTCAAGGTCTGCAGGAAGGCCTTCCTCACCATGCTTTCGTGACTCTCGGCCAGTTCTGCCACCGCCTGATCGACCACGCTACCGGTCTGCGATAGTTTCTCGTTGAGCGTCTCTCCGTTGCTCAGATGCAACACCTGAATGACACTTGGCTCATTGCTCCGTTCGCAATCGCAGGTGATTCGCCGCTGGTGTCTTCCGAAGGTCTTCAGAAACGTGCTTCTCACCGCTGAATCGTGCAACTGGATCGCGCGAGTGCCCTTCGGGTAGGCATCGGTCGGTTTGCGGTCAGCCCCAGAAAACTCGATCTCTTTGAATTCCTGTGGGACGCCCGTCACTTGGCAGATCGCATCTAGCAGCACCTCAGCCATCAATCGACGAGGGTAGTAACGAGTGAACTGCTTTCGATCCTGCTCGTTATACGCAGTCGCTTCGCTGGCCCGCTGGTATGTCTCTGACTCAAGAATCAACCGCATCAGCGACTTGAGATCATAGCGATGATCGATTAGGTGCTTTTCCAGGGCCGCGATCAGTTTGGGGTTGCTGGGCGGATTGCTGGCTCGGAGGTCATCCACCGGTTGGATGATACCGATCCCGAAGAAGTTGGCCCAAACTCGATTGACGATCGCCTTGGTGAAGTAAGGATTTTCCTGAGATACCATCCAGTCGGCCAGCGCTACCCGGCGATCGGCTGGACTGTCGGGGTCGATTGGCGGCGCGTCGAGGGGAGCTGGTGGCTGCGGTTTCCCCTTGGAGGGTTGAATCACATCCCCCTGTTCCAGCACAACCACGGTCCGTTTGCCGTCTCCATCACGACCATCTCCACCCCAACCTTTGGCGCGCACTCGCGCGAACAGATTGGCCATGCCGTAATACTGATCGTTGGTCCATTTCTCCAGCGGATGATTGTGGCACTTGGCGCAGCCGATGGAGAGTCCCAAAAAGGCCTGACAAGCATTCTCCGT
>JBJSWM010000751.1:0-8187 GCA_046085865.1 Pirellulaceae bacterium | reverse complement strand
AGTCCTTCGGACCGGGTCAATCGGAGACAGTTGCCTTGCGAGCGACATCTCCGAGCCTGGCCATATCGGAAAAATTGGAGGTGTTGTCGTAGGTATTGGAAGTCGACTTGGATGCGGTCTTCATGCCGCGCTGGTAGACCTGCAAGTCGCCGACTCCGATGTTGGGCGTCGACTTGGAGGAGAAAACCCCGAGCGCATCGCTGTAGATTCCATCGAGTCCGGCGCTGACAATCTGGAACGATTGCTTGTTCTGGAAATAGTTTTGAGATGGTGCAATCGTCGTATTCATTTCATCCGACAAATAGGGAACTGCGGTCCCGAATTGCTGCGACGAAACGCGGTTGACGTAGACGATGGCCGCTCCGGTTCCAAGTGGATCGGGAATGGCATACGAGCGGCTGTCGAAATAAACGATCGGAGCCCTCTGGTATTTGTCCAGATAGACCGGCAGGAGATCGTCTATCTCTGGAAGTCCGTTGGCAGCATCTCCCATCTGAAATCGCGATTCGTCGTTGCTGACGGTCACCGTCTGACCTCCAAAGCTGGTGGTGGTCAGGGTCAACTGGCCCGAGTTGAATTCGAAGAAGGCATTTTCACGAGCAGGGTTGTACTGGTAGGCAGTGGTGCTTCCAGGGACCAGGGCGAAGGGGCCGCCTGGTCCGGTGAAAGGACGCTGTGGGTTGCTGCTGAAGCCACCGAGAAAAAAGACCAGTGCCTCCGCAGGGCTCATCGCACGAAAACCTTCCGAGTCGGCAGCTGGCAAGCCTGGTCCCGTGTAGTTGAGCGTCGCGAGGATATCCCTGCGCAGCAGATTCAATTCGGTCTGCAGAATCTGGGGAAACGCCTTGCGGCAATGTCGCTCCAGAATCGTCCAGTTGCTACCGTCGGGCGGGTAATCGCCATACTTCGACCGATACTGTTCGATCGCATCGGCCAGGCCGTTGACTTCCATTTTGAGGGCCGAAGCCTGCGCGGACTTCAGTGCGTTGAGCGCCACGGGGGTGGCGATGGCGGCAAGGAGCACCAGGATCCCGATCGCTACCAGGATTTCTACCAGGGTGAACGCATGCCGAGGGGTTCGCCGAGTCGCAGTGGATCGCATCATCGCCAGGGTGCCTCCCTCCAGGGGAATCGTCAATGAAATCGTATCGTTTTGGATGTTTCGAAGTCGGTCGCCGTTCCTCGCCTTCCGTCGAGTGCTTCCTGGCGATCGTTCGGCCAGAAAGCAGCTCGTCGAATGGCTCATGCTTCTCCCGCTACTTGCTGCTGAGGCTGGTGATCAGACTGACCAGCGGCATGAAGAGCGAAATGACGATGAAGCCGACCGCCAGCCCCAGGAAGACGATCAATAGCGGTTCGATCAGTTTCGTCAAACCTTCGGTCATCACGCGGACTTCTTCGTCGTAGTTGTCGGCGACCTTGTAGAGCATCGTGTCGAGTTCACCGGTCTCTTCACCGACGTCGACCATGTTGACCACCAAGTCGTCGATCACTCGTTTTTTCATCTTCATCGCGTAAAAGAGGCTGGCGAAAACCATCCCCAGCAGGATCATGTAGCCGCCCATGTAGGTGAGGCTTTCGGAGGTCCCTTTGTTTTTGCCAGAGTTGAGTCCGCGGCCTGCGGTCAAGGCGACCGACAGCACCATGACTCCTGGAAAGGAGCCCATGAGGGCCCAGAAGAAAAGGGCCATCGGGTGGAAGCCGGGGCTGGAGAACTTCTGCATCGGCTTGCTGATCACATCCCCTTCGCGGATCGATTCGATCACCTTGCTGAAAATCCGCTCGAAGAGCGCATTGTTGGCAGTTTCCTTGGTGATGTTGAGCGCTTCGAGAATCGGAACACCGCTGGTGACCAGCGTTCCCAAGGTTCGGGTGGTTCGAGCCAGGATGTTCTTTTCGATCAGGTTGCCGAAGACCGGCACCTTGAGGATGAACATGTCGTAGCCCATTCGACCGTGCCGGAACTTGCGAATCAGCTTCATGACCATCAGATAGCCGATCGGCACCAGCAGCAGAAGGAACCAGTAGTTGACCACGTAATCGCTCATCGCGATCAGCAACTGCGTGGGGGGCGGCAGCTTCAGTTCGAACTCTTCGAACATCTTTTTGAAGGTGGGAACGATCTTCCACATGATGAAGGTGAGGATGCCGCAGGCGACCAGCACCACGACCACCGGGTAGATCATCGCCCCTTTGACTTTCCGCTTGAGCGATTCAGCGCTTTCCAGAAAGTCCGACAATCGCTGCAGAATCGTTTCCAGGGCACCCCCAGCCTCCCCGGCTTTGATCATGTTGACGTAAAGCCGGCTGAAGACCTTGGGGCATTTGGACATCGCCTCCGACAGCGTCGAACCGGTTTCGATCTCATCGCAGACGTCCATCAGGGCGTTTTTCAGCTTCCCTGGTTTCTGGTTGTTTTCCAGAATCTTCAAGCTGCGAAGAATCGGCAGACCAGCATCCTGGAGGATGGAGAGCTGTCGGGTGAAGGTGCAGATGTGCTTGGTCTTGGCTCCACCTATAGCGAAGGGGCGTTTCTTTTTCGCCCCTGGGGCGGCTTTGGCATCAGCCCCCTTCTTCATCGAAATCTTGGTGACGAAATAGCCCATCTGCCGGATGGTCGACTGTGCTTCTTCTTCGTTGGCCGCCTCGATGACGTCCTTGATTTCCTGACCGGTACGGTCCATTGCTTCGAATTGGAAGATCGGCATGGCTCGGTTTCCTGCTGCTTTGGGAAGACTTCACAGGTGCGGGGGCCTAGCAAAGCATCGGCCACCGACAAATTGTCAGTGTATCTGGGACGATGGATCGTTGCGTCTGATCGTGGTTCGACCGGGTCCGCGTCGGAATCGGGGCCTGAACTGGATTAGGGAACTGCGTTGGATGAGGGCCTTGCGGGCGTTTCCGGTCGACTTATGAGTATGGTTGGCAGAATGCCAGAATTCGTCGAATTTTTCGCCGTTTTGCCTCGGAAAGCGGCGCAAACCGGAACCCGTCTCCCCTCTGGAAGTAAGAACGACCGCTCCACTAGCCGTCCAGAACCGTCTCGCGGACCACTTCGTCGGCGGTGGTGACCCCTTCCAGGACATATTTGAGGCCGTATTCTCGAAGCGTCACCATGCCGCCGGCCGCGGCTCGATTCCGAAGATCGTCGGTGGTGGAGTTGGTCATGATCATGTCGCGTAGTTCGTCATTGAGAATCATCAGCTCAAAAAGCCCGATGCGGCCCTTGTAGCCCGTGTTGTTGCAGGCATCGCATCCGGCGCCGCGATAGAATTTGTTATCCCCCAAATTGCTGGGGTCAAAGCCTAGGTCCATCAGCATCTCGTGCGGCGGATCGGTCTCCTCTCGGCACTTGGTGCAGATTCGCCGCACCAGTCGCTGAGCCAGAATGGCTTCGACAGTCGCCGTGATCAAAAAGGTCGGAATCCCCATGTCCTTCATGCGTGTGATGGTGCTGGGCGCATCGTTTGTGTGGAGTGTACTGAAAACCAAGTGCCCAGTTAAAGAGGCTTGCACTGCGATCTCGGCCGTCTCCAGATCGCGGATTTCCCCGACGAGGATTTTGTCGGGGTCTTGGCGGAGGATGGCGCGTAGACAGGAGGCGAAGGTGACGCCGATGTCGTGGTCGATGGGGATTTGGATAATCCCGTCGATATCGTATTCCACCGGGTCTTCGGTGGTGATCAGTTTGTCTTCGATGTGGTTGAGTTCGCTGAGGGCCGAATAAAGGGTGGTGGTTTTTCCCGATCCGGTGGGGCCGGTGACCAGGATGATGCCGTTGGGACGTTCGATGATTTTGCGGAAGGTGTCGAGGGTGGAGGCGTTCATGCCGACCTTGGCGAGGTCGAGCGAGACGACGGAGCGGTCGAGGACTCGCATGACGACCGATTCACCAAAAAGGGTGGGCAGGACAGAGACGCGCAGGTCGACCGGGTGGCCCCCGACCATCAGTTCGATTCGGCCGTCCTGGGGGAGACGGCGTTCGGCGATATCGAGGTTGGCCATCACTTTGATACGGGTGGTGATGGCGAAGGCGAGGTGTCGAGGCGGGGGGACCATTTCGTAGAGGACCCCTTCGGCTTTGATGCGGATGCGGAATTCGTCTTCGAAGGGTTCCAGATGGATATCGCTGGCGTGATCCTTGATCGCCAGGAGGAGCACCAGGTTCAGAAGTTTTCGGACTGGGGCGCTATCGGCCAGGGCTTCGGCGCCGTCCAGGTCGAAGGTGCCGTCTTTCATCATTTTGCTGGCCGCCGCGAACAGCTCCTCATCCTTCGCCAGGTCGCTAACAATTCGCTCGAAACTCTCCAGATCGGACGAATAATGTTTTTCGATCGCTTGTTTGATTTCACGTTCGGTGCAGACGGCCATTTGGATGTCGTAGCCGAGGAAGGTCCGCAGTTCGTCCTGGGTGGTCAGATTTTGCGGATCGCAGGTGGCCACCGTCAGGGTGTGGCCGTCGAATTTGACTGGGATCACCCGGTAGAGCTGTGCCATCGACTCGGTGATCTTCGCCAGGATATCGGGGGCGACCTTATTGTCTTCCAGCGTGACCACCTGCATGTTCATCTGCTCGGCCAGCGCCTGAGCCAGTTGGTTGTCGGTGATCAGGGCCATCTCTTCGGCGACCTTGCCGATCAGCGCCCCTGGCTGCTGCTTCTGCTCTTCCACCAGCAGCACCAACTGTTCGTCGGTGATGAAACCCATGTCGACCAGGATTTGTCCGAGCTTTCGAACGGCCATGGCAGGAGTTCCTCAGGTAATTCTTGGGGATGGCGAGGCGGAAAAAAGGAGGCTGAGGGAGTGCGGAGACGGCAGGTCAGGCGTTGCCGTGATCAAAGTCTTCACCGGGAGCATCATCAGCGATGCCACGGCGGGCGTTGACGATTCGCTTGGCCAGATCGTCGGGGCGGTGGGCTTTGGCCAGGATATCTTCGACCGTCACCTTGCCATCCCGCCACAGGTTGAAGAGGGCATCATCCATCAGATTCATCCCGAATTTGGCGCCGGTCTGGATGGCCGACGAGATACGGAAGGTCTTGTTTTCGCGGATCAGGTTGGCGATCCCGGGGGTGACGACTAGGATTTCGTAGGCGGCCACGCGGCCACCGCCAATCTTGGGGATTAGCGTCTGCGCCACCACACCTAGCAGCGCGGTGCTCAGCTGGGTACGGATCTGGTCCTGGAGGTTTCCGGGGAAAGCATCGATGATTCGGTTGACGGTCCCCTGGGCGCTGTTGGTGTGGAGCGTCCCGAAGACGATGTGCCCGGTTTCGGCCGCGCTGATCGCCGCGCTGATGGTTTCCAAGTCGCGCATTTCCCCCACCAGGATGACATCCGGGTCCTGCCGCAAAGCGCGCCGAATCGCTTCGGAGAAGCTGGGGACGTCGACCCCCACCTCGCGCTGGTTGATCGTCGATTTGATGTGGTCGTGGTAGAACTCGATCGGATCCTCGATGGTGATGATATGGTGATCGTGGGTTTCGTTGATGTAGTTGACCAGACTGGCCAGAGTGGTGCTTTTTCCCGATCCGGTCGGTCCGGTGACCAGCACCAGACCGCGGGGCCGCAGCACCATCTTGACCACCGCCTCAGGCAGCCCCAGTTGCTCGGGAGTCAGTTTGTCGTTAGGGATCTGCCGCAGCACCATCGAGACGAAGCCGCGTTGTTTGAAGATCGAGACGCGGAAGCGGGCCAGATCGCCGAAGGCAAAGCCGAAGTCGGAGCTTCCCGACTCCTGGAGTTCCCGCTGGCATCGTTCGGGGGCGATGCTTTTCATCAGCGCCATGGTGTCGTCGGGTTCCAGCACCTTGGTTTCCAGTTTGCGCATCCGCCCGTGGAGGCGAAAAACGGGGGGCTGGCCTACGACGATGTGAATGTCGCTAGCACCTTGCTTGACGCAAGCCTGGAGGAGTTTGTCGATGAGCACAGTTGCCATGAGAGATCGATTCCTTCTGGCGATTCGTATCGAAAAAGCGATTGATTGCCGTTGACGCGACGTGCAGGGGGGCTCAAAGGCCGCCACGGGAGGATCAGGCCCGTCCCGCTCCCTGGAAGTCGACTTAGGTGGTGAATTCCTTGATCACATTCTGAACCGCCAGCACATCCTGCTCGGTCCGCTTGGCGGTCTTGTAGACCTCCTCTAGGGTGGTGATTCCTCCCAGCACTTTGCGGATGCCGTCGCAGTAGAGGGTGGTCATTCCCTCCCGGATCGCTTGCTCCCGCAGTTCCGAAGTCGACTTGTTCTGGAACATCATTTCCCGGAGTCGGTTGGAGACGACCATCAGTTCGTAGATCCCGATGCGGCCGCGATAGCCTGATTTTTGGCAGTAGGGACATCCTTTGCCGCGGGAGACCTTGGCGGCCGCCGCCACTTCTGGGGGTATCCCAGCATCCGCCAGGACGCTTTCGGAGAGGGCATGTGGCTGCTTGCACCGCGTGCAGATCTTCCGCACCAACCGCTGCCCCAGCACCGCGATGACGCTGCTGGCCACCAAGTAGCCAGGCACCCCCATGTCGGTCATTCGTGTGATAGCACTAGGCGCATCGTTCGTGTGAAGTGTACTAAAAACCAAGTGTCCAGTCAGGGATGCCTGGATACCCATCGAAGCCGTCTCGGTGTCCCGCATCTCCCCCACCAGGATGATGTTGGGGGCTTGTCGGAGCATGGCGCGGATGATGCGTGCGAAGTCGAGTCCGATGTTGTGTCGGACTTCGACTTGATTGATTCCCTGTAGGTAGTATTCGACTGGGTCTTCCGCGGTGATGATTTTTCGGTCGGGACGGTTGAGGGCATTGAGGGCGGCGTAGAGGGTGGTGGTTTTCCCCGAACCGGTGGGGCCGGTGACAAGGAAAATCCCATTGGGCCGCTTGATCAGGCCGGTGAAGATTTTGAAGTCACGTTCGGCCAGCCCCAGTTGGCGGATCCCGACTTTGATGTTGTCTTTGTCTAATAGTCGCATGACGGCCGACTGGCCGTGGTTGGTGGGGATGATGGAGACACGGAGGTCGAGTTCTTTTTCGCCAACGGTGAGCTTGATCCGCCCGTCTTGGGGGCGTCGTCGTTCGGCGATATCCATTTTGGCAAGAATTTTGATGCGTGACAGGATGGCAGCGAGGAGTCGCCTGGGGGGGCTATCCCGTTCCACCAGCACCCCGTCGATGCGGTAGCGGATTCGGACACGGTCCTCAAATGGTTCGACGTGGATATCGCTGGCCCGCAGCTGGACAGCTTCGGCGATCATCAGGTGGACCAGACGCACCACGGGGGCGGCGCTTTCATCGACGCCTTCCTCGATATCGGCGCCATCTTCCTGCGTTTCGGTGAAGTCGATCTGCGTGTCGGTGAATTCCTGGAGCATCGAGTCGGCCGATTCCCCTTCCACCTGCCCGTAGTAGCGGTTGATCGCTTCGAGAATATGCTCCTTGGGGGCCAGTGCGGTGTCGACCTTGCGATTGAGAATAAACCGTAGCTTTTCGACCGTTTCGATATCAAAGGGGTTGGAGATCAGCACGCGGATCGTGCCAGAATCCTCGGAAATCGGGATGATTGCGTTTTCGCGAGCGACCGATTCAGGCACCAGCTGGATCACCTCGTCGGCAATCCGCGTCTCGGTCAGGTCGACGTACTCGACCTTGTTGAATTTGGCCAGCGCCCGAGTGACCTCCTCGGGGGTGGCGTATCCGAGAGCCACCAGGGCTTCGCCTACGGATTTGTCGTCCGATTTCCCCAGTTTCACCGCCTCGGTCAACTGTTCGAGGCTGATGATCCCTTTCGAGAGAAGGAGATCGGTGTAATCGCGATTTGGCTGGTTCATCCCACGCTCCGGGCGACAAGAGACCTGCGACGAGGACAGGGTTTGGCGAAGGGGACGGGACGTCCACCAGGGGAGTCCCGATCAAGTTGCAGCAGTATACCATATCCGAGAAATGGCCTGATCCCAAGCAAATAACAAGCAAGAGCGGCGATTCCTGGAGTCGGGGATCCCGCGCTACGGGCGGTGGAAGGAGGTTGGATGAAGGCGTGCCGCCGGTCGACTTTAGGGAGGAGTCGCCTTCAACGAGTTTGGTTGGAGTCCCGAGGGACTTCAGGGGGATCTTCCTGGCGACCTGCCGCCTTCTTGGCTGTGGGTTCCCTACGCCATTGAGCCGGGGGTTGAGTTGGGGGGTTGAGTTGGGGGGTTGAGT
>JBJSWM010000750.1:0-13038 GCA_046085865.1 Pirellulaceae bacterium | reverse complement strand
CGATGGCGGTGGCGGTCATCCTGCCAATGCCCATCTGGAGACGCTGGGCAAGTTGATGGACCGCAAGGTAGGACTGGTTTGCATCCATTACGCAGTGGAAGTGCCGAAGGGGGATGTGGGAGATAAGTTTCTGCAGTGGCTGGGAGGCTACTTTGAGACGCACTGGTCGGTCAATCCGCACTGGAAGGCGGAGTATCCGAAGATGGTCGAGCATCCGATTACCCGAGGAGTTGCACCTTTCGCGGCTCAGGACGAATGGTACTACCACATGCGATTTCGGCCCAACATGGATGGGGTGACTCCGATCCTCTCGGCCCTTCCGCCGGCCGACACACTGAATCGTCCCGATGGTGCCCACAGCGGCAATCCCGATGTCCGCAAAGCTGTTGCCAATGGTGAGTCCCAGCATCTGGCATGGGCCTACCAGCGACCCAATGGTGGACGATCGTTTGGGTATACCGGTGGGCATTTCCATTGGAACTGGGGGCGACCTGAGATCCGTCGTCTGGTGGCCAATGCCATTCTCTGGACAGCCACCGGAAGCGTTCCCGAGGGTGGTGTGCCTACGTCGCCGCTTGGAGTTCCCAAGTTGATCGAAAATCAGGATGAACAGGTGCCATCGAATCTGCCGGTCGATGCACTGCGAAATCAGTTTCAATTGATTTCTGCTGCCTCGCGGTCCACTGGTGGTGCGGCGCAGAAAGAGGGCCGGAAGCTTTTTGAATCGCCAGTGCTTCGAGCGGCCAGCCATCCCGAACCGTTGGCCTTTGATGTCGATGTTCGCGGCGTCAAGAAACTGTATCTGTCGGTAGGTGATGGCGGGGATGGTTTTTCCTGCGATTGGGCAGACTGGGTCGATCCGGTTTTGGTGGCGGGTGATCGGAAGATTTCGTTGTTGGAACTACCGTGGAAGAATGCATCGACGCAGTGGGGGCAGGTTGGAAAGAGCGTCAATGCCGGTGGTCAGCCGATGCGAACCGCTTCCGGCAAGCCGCTTGCCAAGGGAATCGGAACACACGCAATCAGTCTTCTGGAGTTCGAACTGCCAGGGGGATTTGATCGGTTCCAAGGGGCGGTTGCAATCGACTTTGGCGGTGCCTCCCAAAATGGCGGGCAAACCAGCAGCCTCCAGTTCGCCGTCTACGCAGACGCTCCGCCTGCCAGCCAGCCGGTCGACTCCAATCTGCTTCGCGATCCGGAATTCGCGACAGCTGGACTGGATGTTTTTGATGGCCTGGAAGTGACGCTGGCCGCTTCGGAGCCGGAACTGAAGAGCCTCACCAACTTGGATATCGATTATCGAGGACGGGTGTGGGTATGCGAAGTCGTCAACTATCGAGGGCATAACGGGGAACGGCCCGAGGGGGATCGCATCCTGATTCTGGAAGACACCGACCAGGATGGGGTGATGGACCAATCCAAGGTCTACTATCAGGGCCCCGAAGTCGATTCGGCGATGGGGATATGCATTCTGGGAAACCAAGTCATTGTGAGTGCGGCTCCCAACGTCTGGGTCTTCACCGATACCGATGGCGACGACAAGCCGGACAAGAAGGAAGCCGTCTTCACCAAGACTGGTCAGCCGCAGCATGATCATTCGAACCACAGTTTCGTCTTTGGCCCCGATGGCAAGCTGTATTGGAATTTCGGCAACACGGGGCGCGCGATGCACGATGCCGCAGGGAACCCGGTCAAGGATCGATGGGGCCGACCGATCAACGATTCAGGAAGTCCCTATCGGCAGGGGATGTCTTTCGTTGCAACTTGGATTTCTCCGATATGGAGGTCCTGGGCCATAACTTCCGCAACAACTATGAGGTAGCCGTCGATTCGCTAGGAACGCTTTGGCAGTCGGATAACGATGATGACGGAAACCGAGCGACGCGCATCAACTACGTGATGGAATTTGGCAACTTCGGTTACGTCGATGAGATGACCGGTGAGGGGTGGCAGGCCGAGAGGATTGGCTGGGAATCGGAAGTACCCCAGCGGCACTGGCATCTGAACGATCCCGGAGTGGTTCCGACGATGCTGATCACCGGCGCCGGTTCGCCAACGGGCATCACCGTCTATGAGGGCAGGCTGCTGCCAAAGGTATTCTGGGATCAAGTGATTCACTGCGATGCCGGGCCGAATGTGGTGCGAGCTTACCCGGTGGAGCCACAGGGGGCGGGGTATCAAGCTTCCATGGTGCCGCTGCTGACCGGTAGCCGCGACCGTTGGTTCCGTCCCGCAGATGTCTGCGTCGCACCCGATGGATCGCTTTATGTGACCGATTGGTACGATCCGGGAGTTGGGGGCCATGCGATGCAGGATATGGCACGCGGGCGACTGTTCCGCATCGCGCCTCCAGGTACTGCATACCATGTCCCCAAGTTCGATTGGTCGACTGCGGAGGGAGCCGTTGCCGCGTTGGCTAGTCCAACTCAGGAAGTTCGATACCGCGCCTGGATGGCGATCGTGGCGATGGGGAATCAGGCTGTCCCAGCTCTGAAGAAAATGGCGGAGGGGGTCGAGGGCCGTGCACGAGCTAGGGCTTGGTGGCTGCTTGGAAAGCTGCCCGGGCAAGGGGAAGCCACTGTCAAGGCAGCCATGAAGCACCAGGATCCGGAAGTCCGCACGATCGGCATCCGATTGGCTCGGCAACTGAAGCTTCCTACATCCACTTGGATGCCATCGCTGTTGAAGGACTCCCAGCCCTCGGTCCGACGTGAGCTTGCGATTGCGTTGCACGAGGACTCTTCGGATGAGATGCCAGGATACTGGGCCGATCTCGCTGAAGAGTTGGATCCTTCCGATCGCTGGTCGCTGGAAGCGCTGGGGATTGGGGCCAGCCAGCGCTGGGCGGAATGCCTGGATACTTGGATGACGAAGTATCCCGATGCATGGAACAGCGAAGCCGGGAAAAGGATCCTCTGGAGGGCGCGAGCCCCCAAGGCGGCTGAGCTGTTGGTGCGATCGTTGACCAGTGCCAAGTGGTCGGCCGATCAGCGAGATGCGCTGCTTCGTTCCTTCGATTTTCAGGATCCCAAAGAACGAGACGCTGCATGGCAGGCGATCGCAACCGAAGTGTGCACCCAGCCGGCTGATCGTCGAGACGTGGAGTTGGCTGTTTACGCGGCGACGAAACTAGGGCCGGATGCCGCCGCGAAAGTTCCCGGACTGAAGGATTTGGTTTCGGAGAGACTGCGGTCTTCGAGTGACCCGAAGGAAGCGGTACGGCTGGGACGCAAGTTGGGTCTGAAAGGATTTGGTGAGCTGTTCATGGCGATGGCAGAGAAATCGGGAGTCAATTCTGAGGGGATCTCCGCCACGGATCTGGCGCTCGAAGATGGTCAAGCTGATGCAATTGCCCAGGCTCTTTTGGCCACTCCAGAATCGCCCAAGGCGCTTCTCTGGACTCGGTTGCTGGCGCAAAGCAATCGACCGGAAGCGCGAAAGATGTTGAGCGAATGGTTGGTGAATCCAGCATCTCCCACTCAGGCACGTATCGATGCAGCCGAGGGCCTTGCGAGAACCCCAGATGGACAGCGGCAGCTGTTGAAGCTGGCGCAAGAAAATCGGCTTCCCGCGGAGGCGAAGGTGATGGTCTCCGCGACGATGCGGCAGTCGAAGGATGAGTCGGTGCGTCAAGAGTCTGAGCAGTTGTTTCCGGCCAAAAAAGTGTCTGGCGCGGCCCTCCCGCCGATCGCTCAACTGGCCAGCCGTCAGGGGAATCCCGAGCAAGGGAAGAAGGTATTCGATAGTTCCGGCACCTGCGCCCAGTGCCATCAAGTACAGGGCGGCGGGAAGAATGTTGGACCGGACCTCAGCGAGATCGGCACCAAGCTATCGCGCGAGGCGTTCTATGTCTCGATCTTGGAGCCCAGTGCCGGGATCAGTCACAACTACGAAGCCTATGTGGCTTTGCTGGATGATGATTCAGTCGTTACTGGCTTGAAAATCAACGAGACTGGAGACGAGGTGATCCTCCGCGATGCGAAAGGAATCGACCGAAAACTGGCTAAGAAGGAGATTCAGGAAATCAAAAAGAGCGACAAATCCCTGATGCCCGACAATCTTCATGAGGCACTGTCGGAAGGGGATTTGGTCGATCTGGTAGCTTATCTGGAAACGCTGAAAAAGAAGTAGCTGTCGATAGCTTTTGGTACCAGCCTGGTTTTGGGTGGGGCATGGTCATACCCAGAAGATCATCCGGGCGAAGTTTGTCATCACATCATCGAAGGAACATAGGCGATGAAAAAGAGGATGTTGGGTTTCGTGTTGGCGATGTTGGCAATGCCGATCGCTTACGGGGAAGATGGGATCTATCTGAAGGTGGCAGATGCACCAGCGGATTATGCCATTCAAGGAGAGTATTCCGGTATCATCGACGCCAACCAAGAGAAATGGGGAGCTCAGGTAATCGCCCTTGGGGATGGCAAGTACGAATCAGCCGGCTACCGACTGGGGCTTCCTGGAGATGGCTATGAACCGGGGGAAGAGGTCCGAAGAATCGAGTTTCGGACGGAGAATGGCAAAGTGATCGCTGCCAAGGATGAGTTCACTTTTGAGATCAAGGACAAGCAGCTGCATGTCATGGATTCCTCCGGTCAACCGCTCGGGAAGTTGACGAAGGTCGATCGGGTCAGTCCTTCCATGGGCAGCAAGCCACCTGCTGGGGCCGTGGTGCTATTCGATGGGAAGAATGCGGATGCATTTCAGAACGGTAAGTTGTCGCCCGAGGGTTATCTGCAGGCCGATTGCACCTCCAAGGAGACGCTTGGTGATCACTTTCTGCATCTTGAGTTCATGACCCCGTTCAAGCCGAAGGGACGCGGGCAGGATCGAGGAAATTCGGGGGTCTACATGCAGGGACGCTACGAACTGCAGGTGTTGGACTCGTTTGGACTTTCCGGCGAGAACAACGAATGTGGTGGCATCTACTCGATCGCAAAGCCGCGCGTGAACATGTGCTATCCACCGCTTACTTGGCAGACCTATGACATCGAATTCCAGGCCGCGCGGTACGATGCGGATGGAAAGAAGATCAAGAACGCGCGTGCCACCATTCTGCACAATGGCATCAAGATTCACGATGACTTGGAACTGAAGAACGGGACGCCTGGTAAGGATCCCGAAGGGCCAGGTAATGGCTCCCTGTATCTTCAGGGGCATGGCAACCCAGTGGTCTATCGCAACATCTGGGTCGTCAAACGGTAGTCCGCCGGGAGGTCAGTCAATGGAAAATGCCGGGGCCATTCGGCCCCGGCGTACCCGCCCCCTGGGTATTTCTTTGTTTTTAGATCGCTCCAGAATCTCTTACGTGCCTCCGGAGACGATTGTTTTGGTTGGATTGCGTCTGCCTAGTACCGCCACTGCAGTCCGATCGTTCCTGCCTGCAGGCTGTAGTCCGACTCTCTCAACTGGTACTTGGGAGCCACGGCCTGAAATGGATTGTTCAGGTCGACCTGAAGACTAGGATCGATCTGCTCCGAAGCGCGTGCCAGACTGGTCAGCGATAGGTAGTTGTATCCGAAGGTCAGATCGAAATTGCGGGTCAGGCGGTATCCCAGGGCGACACCGAACTCGGGGCTGACGACGAAAGTGTCATCATCATAGACGCCAGCGTTGGTGTTTCTAGCCAACAGCCCTTGAGACTCGTTCGCCCCGTTGATCGCCCGCTGACCTTGGATCGTGACGACTCGGTTCATGTTCCCAAGGCCCATTTTGAATTGGAGATCCAGCGACCAGTTGCCCCAACGGGAGAACCGCTGCAATCCAATGGTTCCCGCGTCATAGCTGTTCTCGGTGGCGAAGTGGTCTTTGACTTGGAGCGTGTTGATCGTGTCGTTGGTGTTGCTTTGGATCGTCAGGCGATCTTCCAGCCGCAGACCCTGGTAGCCCAGCAAGATATCCCATCGCAGCCCCTCGGCCTGAAACAGCTTGCGACGCAGAAGGATATCACCGCCCCAGACTTGAGAACTGGCCTGGACGGTTGCCGTTCCAGTCACGGCTCCTTCCGAGACGACCAGTCGGTTGGGCTGGTTGGGGTTGAGTTGGTTGAAGGGACGAGCGACGGTTTGTGGAGAGCCGGCGGTAAAATTTGTTTCCCACTCGGTTGCATCAAACGCCCGTATCTCTATCGCTCGCTCCAGGCACGGATCCAGCCAATAACCTGCAGCCAATCGGTACCCTGATTGGGTATCCTCGTGGAGTACTTGGTTTCCGAAAAGCGTTGTTGATCCTGGGTTCCCTGTCGCCAGCAGCACGGGGGTTCCCATCCCTGTCGCTTCGAAGCTGGCGCCTTCGGTGCGGAAGTACATCCGTTCGGTAAGCCAGACAAAGGTGTTGATCAGGCCTCCGCCTCCGATGCTAAGATCGATCAGCACGGGAGCTTCGGATACCGGCGTTTCATAAGCCGGAGCTTCACTGTAGACAGGATCAACGATCTGGCCGTCCGACTCGTAAACGACGTCGCCGGAAGCGATCACACTGTCTTGAAGAGGCTCGGAATGGACGATGCCACTAGCGGCATTGTTTGCTTCGCAGGCAGGGCAACCCGCCTGCACCACACCTTGGCGGTGATCGTGGCGCCGTGTTGTGCCAGTCGCCGGTTGTGTTGCACCTCGACTATTCTGTGACGCTGCAGCCTTCCCAGTCGTACGACTGGCAGGGGAAGGGGATTGTCCCGCAGGACGTTTACGGGTGTCGGGTTGGGTGGCCGAGGCGGGGCGTACGGCGGACTTGCGGGTCGGTTGCGTTGGGGCATCGTAGGCGGTACGAACGTCACCACGGCCGGTGCGGAGTTCCTGTGCCAGCAACGATTGGGCGTTGCCCGAAGGTTGGCTCCAGCCCGCAAGTAGGCCGCATGCGATGCCGAGCGGCATCCAGGTTTTTGAACGCTTGGGAACCATCGGTCACTTCTCCGAGTGAATTCTTTTGAGGCGGAAGCGGGCAACGCCTTGGCAGGACGACTTGCCGTCGATCCCGATCTATGCCTCCGGAATGGATGTATCGGTTCTCGCGAGGATTCCGGTTGAGTAAACTCGGTAAGTTTTGACGGTTCGGTAGACTTTGGCGTTGGAATTCCTTGGCTTGTGAGGGCCTTTGCCTTGATCAGGGCTATTTCAGAAGACCTCGTGTCCCTGAGGGGCTTTCGCCGATCGAACTGCGAATGGAGTTCGATAGCTAATCCCACTGCCCATTGTTTTGCTCAGAACCGAAGGGTGCTGAGCTAGAATGGGACAAGCTCTGTTGGCCGATGGGGAGTTGTCCGGAAGGACTTTTTGTCCCAGATTTTTTGGGGGTGCAGCGCCCATGTTCGGCATTTGCCAAGTACCAGGGAGATCCTTTTGGCTGGCGCTTTGGCTGCTATTGGCTAGCGGGTTTCCGTTCGCTCGTGGACAGCAAGCGTCGGATGCTCTGTTTTTTCAGCAGCGAGTCATTCCGATTCTGGAGACTCGTTGCTTCGGCTGTCACTCCCATGCGGCGGGGGTGATGGAAGGGGGGCTGGCGCTCGACTGGAAGAGTGGCTGGCAGCGGGGTGGTGAACGCGGACCGGCGATTGTGCCGGGGGAGGCGGATCAGAGTCTGTTGATTCAGGTGGTGCGGCGCGGCGATCCGCAGCTGGCGATGCCTCCAGACGATCCTTTAACCGATGAGGAAAAGGGAGTCTTAGAGGAGTGGGTGGGGCGAGGTGCCTACGATCCTCGCCAAGCCGCACCGCAGGCCAATGACCCAATGGACTGGTGGTCGCTTCGGAAGCTAGAGTCCCAGCGGTTGCCAGATCAGCAGTTGCCAGGGGGGTGGGACGGGGCACTTGGGGACGATCATCCGATCGATCGCTGGGTCTTTAGGCGACTTGCCGATGCGCAGCTTGAGCCCTCCGGTCTCGCATCGCCGCGCGATCGAATCCGAAGACTCTTTTATGACTTGATTGGATTGCCACCGAGTCCTGAAGAAGTGCGGCAATTTGAGTTGGATCACTCGCAAGACGCTTATCAGCGGTTGGTCGATCGATTGTTGGGCTCGCCCCGATACGGGGAACGTTGGGCGCGTCATTGGATGGACGCGATTCACTTTGCCGAATCGCATGGCTTCGAACACGACGTAGGGCGAGATCATGCGTGGCCCTATCGCGATTATCTGATCGATGCCTTCAACGGGGATCTGCCTTGGGGACAGTTGATTCGACAGCAGTTGGCAATCGACCACGACGCTCCGCATGCGACCCATTTGATCCCCGCGCTGGGGTTTCTGGGGGCAGGGACGTTCGACTTGAGCACCTACAGTACAGGACCGCTGACCTTCGCATCGATCGACCGCGACGATATGGTGACGCAGACGATGGCTGCCTTCTGCAGTGTGACCGCCAATTGCGCACGATGCCATGCGCACAAGTTTGATCCAGTCAGTCAGGAAGACTACTACGCTTTGCAGGCGGTCTTTGCAGGAGTTCTGAAGGGCGATATCGAATTCGATTTCGATTCCGAGGTCGCGGTGCGTCGCAGTCGATTGGAAGGCCAGCGGCAATTGGCCGTCGATCGCGACCCTAAGTTTTTGTTGGCTGCGGAACAGTGGAGTCGTGTTCAGAGATGGCGAGAGAAGTTGGCAACGCATAGCCAGTGGCATCCAGTCGAATGGAACTCTTTTGTGTCGGCTGAGGGAGCGACGTTGACCAAGCTGGAGGATCGATTTCTTCTGGCCAGTGGGCATAGCCCCGAGATAGATACCTACACCTTGACCTTTCAAACCGACCTCCCGCGAGTGACTGCCCTGCGTCTGGAAGTGGCTCCTCATGATTCCCTTCCCATGCGAGGGCCAGGACGGTGTCAGAACGGCAACCTTCATCTCTCCGAAGTTCAGGTGCTGGCCTTTTCGCCAGGTCAAGCGTCGGCCCACGTGCAGTCGATCTCGCGAGCGTCTGCCGACTTCAATCAGGAGGGGTGGACGATCGATCACGCCATCGATGGCAATCCGAAGACGGCGTGGGGGATTCACCCAGCGGTTGGACAGCCGCACGCCGCTGTGTTGGAATTGGCTCAGCCGGTGGAGGCGGAATCGGGGATGGTCTGGACGGTGTTGCTGCGACAGTTGCATGGAGGATCCCACACGATCGGTTGCCTGCGTCTTTTGGTGACGGATGGTCCGGCAGATCAGGCGATGGTTCTTCCTGGTGACATTTCTAAGCTGCTGGAAAAAGCGGACGCAGATCTTTCGGAGGAAGAGCGATTGACGCTGGGATCGTGGGTCTTGCAGAAGGAGATCGGAAGGGAGCTTTCCGAGCTGCCGGCGCGGCATCGGGTTTATGCGGTTGGAAGATCGGTCAAGATTCCAACCGGCAATGGAAAGGAGCAGGAAGGTCGACTAGACCAGCCAAGCCCAGTCCATCTGCTGCAACGAGGGGACATTGGGAAGCCGTCGCATCGGGTGTCACCTGGAGCGATCGAGTCGATCGATTGGCTGCCTGCACGGTTCGTTGGGGCGGAAGAATTGTCGGAGTCGGCAAGACGCGCTGCGCTGGCCGATTGGATCTCGCATCGAGACAATCCGCTGACTTGGCGCAGTATCGTCAATCGTGTCTGGCATCATCATTTCGGACGCGGGATCTGCGACACGCCTAGTGACCTGGGGCGGATGGGAGGAGTCCCTTCGCACCCCGAATTGCTCGACTGGCTGACACTCTGGTTTCGCGACCAGGCGGAGGGATCTTTGAAGAAGCTGCATCGATTGATCGTCACCAGCCACACCTACCAGCAGGCTCTGGAGGATCGTCCTGAAGCTGCCATGGTGGATGGTGAAAACCGGCTGTTATGGAGACAAAATCGGCGCAGGCTGGATGCGGATGCCTACCGCGATTGGTTGATGACCAGCTCCGGTAGCTTGGATACCACGATGGGAGGCAGGTCGATTCAGCAGTTTCATCAGTCGCCTGGTCCCCAGTCGACCCCAAAGCTCGATTACGATCGCTTCGATTGGAATTCACCTGAAGCGTTTCGCCGAACGATCTACCGTTATGTCTGGCGAGGGATTCCTGATCCCTTCATGGCATCGCTGGATTTTCCCGATCTGGGTCTCCTGGCACCGACACGGGGTTTCTCTGCCTCTCCGATGCAGGCGCTTGCACTTTTCAATCATCGATTCGTGCTAGTGCACAGCCAGCGGATGGCTGAGTCGATTGAGAGGGAAGTGCCGGGAGTACAGGGGCAGGTGAAGGAGGCGACTTGGCGGGTCTATGGAAGGGAGCCGACCCAGCTGGAACTGGAGGAAATGGTGGGGCTGGTGGAGCGGCGTGGATTGGCGGCGCTTTGCCGAGTCTTGTTCAACTCGAACGAGTTCCTGTTTGTGCCCTGATTGGAACGGGAAGGACGGAGGTCGATGGGGATGGGAGACCAGCGAAACAGTCGACGCAGTTTGCTGCTGAATGCGGGGCACTCTTTCGGCGCTTTGGCTCTTGCCGATCTATTGGCTCGGGAATCGCCGTCTTTCGCGGCACCTTCTCCATCGCAGCCAGATCGAGAGACCAAGGCTCCCAAGGCTAGGGTCAAGCGGATCATCCAGCTGTTTATGACGGGCGGCGCAAGTCCGATGGATACGTTCGACTACAAGCCACAGCTAGAGCGGCTGGATGGTCAGATGCTGGGGCCGAAGGAGAAGCCGGAGGGATTTACGGCGCCAGCGGGTGCGATCATGAAAAGCCCGTTTCGATTCGCAAGGCATGGTCAGTCGGGGCGCTGGGTTAGCAGTTTGTTTCCCGAGCAGGCGAGGCTGGTGGACGAAATGGCGTTCTTGATGGCGATGACCACCAAGACCAACGTGCACGGACCAGGCACCTACATGATGAATAGTGGTTTCCTGCTGCCAGGTTTTCCATGCATGGGAGCTTGGATTTCCTATGCGCTTGGAGACCTAGTCGACAATCTACCGACCTTCGTGGTGCTGCCGGATGCGCGCGGCCTTCCCTACAACCAGAAAGGTTGCTTTAGCGCAGGATTTCTTCCTTCGATCCACGAAGGGGTGGTGCTAGATGCCGCCGCGAAGAACCCGATCCCAGATCTTCAGCCCGATGCGGCGTTTCCCTTTGCTGGTGCCTCGTCGGATCCCGATTCCCTGGCGTTGCTTCAGGCGATCAACCGTCGGCATGCGCAGCAACATCGTGGCGATTCCCGATTGGACGCCAGGATCGGCAGTTATGAACTCGCTGCGAAAATGCAGCTATCGGCTCCGGAGGCGTTTGCAATGGAACAGGAGACGGCGGCGACGCAGCGAGCCTATGGGCTGGATCGGCCAGCGACCAGTGATTTCGGCAGGCGGTGCTTATTGGCGCGGCGGTTGGTGGAACGAGGTGTGAGGTTTGTGCAGGTCTGGAGTGGACCGCAGGGGGCGGTCAACAACTGGGACAATCATGGCAATATCCTGACCGAACTGCCGCCGATGGCCGAGAGTGTCGACCTGCCGATTGCCGGTCTGCTTCGCGATCTTAGAGCGCGGGGGCTGGATGACGATACGTTGGTGATCTGGACTACCGAGTTTGGCAGGACCCCTTTTGCTCAGGGCAGTCTGGGGCGCGATCACAATGGCGGCAGCTTCGTCACGTGGCTTTGGGGCGCTGGGATTCGGCCCGGCGTGTCCTATGGTGCCAGCGATGACTGGGGGTATCAAGCGGTGGAAGGAAAAACGTGGTGTTATGACCTGCATGCCACGATCCTTCATCTGCTGGGGATCGATCACAAACAGCTAACGGTACGGCAGAATGGAATCGATCGACGTCTGACCGATGTGCATGGTCATGTGGTCGATGCGATTCTCGGCTGATTTTTCTGAGGCGCTATCTACGGCGGGGAAGCGTGGTAATCGCCGCGCAATTAGAAGTTCACGCACCCATTGCAGGGGGCGATGAGGTGGACTTTTCCGAATCTACCGATTGGCGCAAGCGTGCCGTGATTTCTGCCTTTTCCTGGGGCGCATTAGAAAACAGGAAGCCCTGGGGGAAACGATCCCAAGGAAACGCTCTAAGGCAGGCGATGTAATCGAAAAATCCGTTTCGGGTTGAATCATCGGCTCGATTGATAGCTTCGTTGCGACTTGCACCGTTGCTGTCCGGCGTAGGAAGTAGATGCGTTCTTTGGCGGCACCTCGATAAGTCCATGGAGGATTTGCTCGATGACTTCGATGGCAAGAACTTTTGGTTACAAGAGTGTTTTGGTCGTTGCACTCGTTTCTTCCCTTTTGCGTGCTGATCTGGTGGCGCAGGATTCTTATGCGATCGATTGCACCATTCCACAAAGCTGGGTTCAGGCTGAGTACTTGATGGGCTGGATCAAGGAAGGACCAAATGGAGTGCCGCTGATTAGCAGGGGCAACTCGAGTGACCCAAGACCTGCGGCTCTTGGGCAGCCTGGAACCACCGTGCTTGCCGGGGGATCCCCGATTGATTTTGGTACCTTGGAAGGAGGTCGGCTTACCTTCGGGAGATGGCGAGACTCATCCCAAACGATCGGTTGGGAGTTGTCGGCTTTTTACATGGAGCAAGGCGATCTTTCATCCTCTTTTGCTTCTCAGGAAGGTGACCCAGAAGTTGTCACCGCTCCGATCCAACTTCCTGATGGATCGGAGTCCTCAATTTCTGCACTGGTCAATGCGCCAGGGGCACCATCGCCGTTTGAGACATTGACGACTCGTTACCAGAGCCGACTGGCGGGAGGACAGGCGAATCTTGTTTCCAACAGCTTCCGGTCGTGCTGTGCTTCATGGGATACCCTCCTTGGCTTTCGGCTGTTGAATCTCGAGGAATCTACTTCCCTGAACGCCGATATCTCGCGAACCGTTGCTGGTGGCAGAGCGAGGACTTTTGGCGAAGATCTTTTCGAGACGGATGCTACCTTTTATGGAACAAGTTTGGGATGGCGTGGCGAACGCTATGGACGCCGATGGGTTTTGTCGGGGAAAACTGGATTCAGTCTTGGTTTGACCGAGAACCGCGTCGAAGTTTCAGGCTATCGGACACAGATCAATCCGGGAGTTACCCCGGTTACAACCCCGGGTTTTGTATTTGCG
>JBJSWM010000749.1:0-1763 GCA_046085865.1 Pirellulaceae bacterium | reverse complement strand
CCTACACCTGGTGGAACGCTCCAGCTAAATCCGATGTCGCAACTTGGCAACTGGTTGCGCAGGATGGAATCGATGGTCAGGGAGAATCGCCAGATGCCAAATCGATCCAGTTGCGAATTTGGATTTCTTGGGGTGCCGGTTGGCCGACGCACGCGCCCGACGCCAGTTATTGGATCGATAGCGACGGAAACCTCGCCACCCTGGACGATCAAACGGCTCTGGCGACCGTCGATCAGCGCTACCCAGCCGTCGGTTCAGAGGGCATCGAGATTCCCTCTGAGAGTCGGTGGAGCGGTTTGAAGGATCTAGGGATTCACTCGGTCACCGAACAAGCGATACTTCTTCTTCGATCCGGAGCCCAGCGCTCCCCCGTCACTGCAGACATGGTGGTGATCGAAAGAGAACCCGACCGGGGAACTGCGTCCCAGATGCCGCCTCTCAGCAGTCCGGTCGATCCGGAATGCAATATCGAGCGGATCGACGCAGCAGGAGTTACCTCCCTGAGGATGACGATCGAGGCGACCAATGGCGCCGAACCCTGCATCGATGAAGTGGAGTGCTATTCCCCTGAAGGTTTGAATATCGCGTCCATGGCGAAACTCTCCAGCTCGGGTGACTTCCCCGGCAATGCATTTCATAAGCTGGAACATCTGACCGATGGGATTCGAGGCAATGCTCGATCCTGGATTTCCAACCAAGCTGGGAAGGGATGGGTCCAACTCGATTTTCCAACTCCTGTGGAGATTGCATGGATTCGTTGGAGCCGCGATGGGGAAGACCGTCCGGTCTACCGCGATCGACTGGCCACAGCCTATCGCTGGGAAGCCAAATTCGATTCGGTTGAATGGAGATTGGTCAGTAGCCATCGGACCCGAATGCCGCTGCAACTGGCAGCAAGTGAAGGAACCGCACGCGACTGGGTTCCTCCTCGCCTCGCGGAGACTTTTCGGAGCCAGTGGCTGACCGATTGGCGAAGATGGCAGGCGGCACGCGCAGCCTCACGTGGAGTTCCAACCGGACCGATGGCCTACGCGGGACGATTAGGGACCCCCGAACCAGTGTCGCGGCTGCACCGGGGGGACCCGATGCAGCCCCGCGAGGCAGTTTCTCCCGCTGGAATCGCGACGATCGGAAAGAACTGGGCCTTGCCTTTCGAGAGCGCCGATGCGCAGCGACGAACCCAATTGGCTCAGTGGATCGCCAGTCCCGAAAATCCGCTGACGGCACGCGTCCTGGTCAATCGACTATGGCTTCACCACTTTGGTCGCGGTCTGGTTGGCTCCCCCAGTGACTTCGGCACTCAGGCAGGCGTCCCATCCCATCCCGAATTGCTCGATTGGCTGGCGTGCGAGCTGATCGCGAAAGACTGGTCGTTGCAGGCGATCCATCGCTTGATCCTGACGTCCGCCACCTACCGCCAGCAGGCAAGACATGAAGCCGACGCGAGAATGGACCGGCTCTATGTCGGTTTCACCCCAAGGCGATTGGAGGCGGAGCCGCTGCGGGATGCGATTCTCTGGTCGGCTGGAAACCTCGACCTTCGTTGGGGCGGCCCGGGATTCGATCTTTTTCAGCCCAACACCAACTACGTCAAGGTCTACGAAAGCCTCGAAGATCCAGGCCCCGAGACGTGGCGGCGCATGATCTACCAGAGCAAGCCGAGGATGCAATTGGAGTCGACGTTTGGTCCTTTCGATTGCCCGGATGCCGGACAGGTGGCTCCCAAACGCAATAGCTCCATCACGCCGCTTCAGTCGCTTAGC
>JBJSWM010000748.1:0-3890 GCA_046085865.1 Pirellulaceae bacterium | reverse complement strand
CACCAGTTGGCCCGGAGGTGACATCCTGCTGGCCATCCTGCTGGACGTTGGCCGCGCCTTGTCCGGTTTGCTGGCCGGGCTGCTGGGGCTGCTGGGGACCGGCAGGACGCGGCGCTTGCAGGATGGCCCGCAGCGCTTTTTCCAGTTGCTTGCTACCCGAACCGGTGCTCAGCGATCGCACTTCCAACGCCCCGGATGGCTTGGCCGATTCATCCAGCCTACCGATCAATTCGATGATCACTTTGGAGAGTCCCTCGTCTTTCGCATTGACGATGATGGTGTTAGTCACCTTGTCGACACCCAGGAATAAATCGGCCTCCGAGGAGAAAAGCGAACGTCGTTCCGCTCCCGACTGCTCCCCTGGTTTGCCAGGATTCTGGAAGGTCCGATCCTTTTCGCTGAGGCTGTCGCGATAGGCATCCTTGACCGCTTCGACGATCGAATCTGCTTTGGAATAACGAACTTTCACCAGTTGAATGTAGCGAGCGGTCTTGGCGCGGGGAGGCACGGGTACATCCCATGTTTCGATCAACTTTTCCACCACGCGCAAAGTCGCCTCGTCGGCCCCCTGGACCGTCACTGTGTTGGAATCATTTTCTGCAGTGAAACGAAGCTTTCGCTTTTTGCCTAGATCCGGTGTCTCGGGCTCTTTCTTCTTCGGCGCCTCATCAAAGAAAAGCCATGACAGGTAGTCGTCCCTGCCCGACCTCTTCTCCTCTTCCTTGAAATAGTCCTGCAACTTCATCACCACCCAGCTGGCGCTGTTGTGCTTCAGATAAAAAATCTGAAAAGGTGGTACAGGCGGTTTGTTCTGCTGCATATACCTTTCCAGCATGTCGACCGCCTGCTGGTCGTCCGATTGCAGAATCAGCGATCCATCCGGCGCCAAACGGATCTCGACGGGTGGTGGTGTGCCGGGGGAAATGGAGGCAGCGTCGGTTGAAGGAGTCGACGGAATTCCGGTCGATGCAGGTGGTTCGGCTTTCGCAGGGCGAGCCGAGGTCACGAAAGCGGCGCGCGCCAACCGGGGCATGCTGCGAGTCACTGGTTCGTTCGCCACGCGGTTGCCTACAGCGGGGTCATTCGCCGTAATCGGTTCGCCAACGGAAGTTTCTTCCGGCTTTGCGGCGTCCTTGGAAGGGCTGGCCGCCCCCTCGTCATTTGGCTGCTCGTTGGGTTTGGGAGGAGTCGACTTACGGAATTGCGATTCGTTGGGAAGGATCAGTGGATTGGGCGAAAGCTCCTTCCAACTCCGTTCCAGTTCCTTCAGGTAGCGCAACGTCTCCTCGGAGTTCGATGCTTCGATTCTGCGCCACGGCAAACGCTGTTCTTGATCTGGGACTTCCCCCAGCCGCTTCAGGAATCGATCGATTTCCTCCTTCTCCCGCTCGTTCGCCCAGACCAGAAGCTGATTTTCTTCGAGGTCGGCGGCCACCTTCAGCTGCTCGGTCTTCTTGCCCTTGTCCTGATTGCTGCTGAATCCCCACGGGTCATAGAACCGGTATCGCGAGCCGGAACTCGATTCCTCGGGTTCTTTTCGCACCAGCAGCAGCTTGATGGAGCCAGCGACTTGATCGGCTGGGCGACGTCGAAGCGGGATGACATAGAGCTGACGACCATCCCCATCCAGCTTTTCAATCACCTTCATGATCTGCAGGTGATCGTAGATGGGACCAACGGCGATGATCGATCGATTGTCTTTGTCGATCTCGACCTTGGTCAGCGGCCCCAAAGCGTCGGTCTTGATCAGCATGCTCACCAACCGCTCGGGATCCAGCGACTGAAGCTGGTAGACCTGCATATTCAGATCAGGGCTCATGCTGTTGGCGGAATCCGTTGGCACATCGACCGACTTGAGGAAAGACTCAATCTCCGCCATGCGGTCATCGGGAGCATGGACGATGATCGAGTTTCGTCGACTGTTGGCGACAAGGAAGACTTCGTCTTTGCGTTTGCGACTGGTCGGCTTAGGGCCTGCAGCACCTCCCATCTGCTGCTGCATCTGCTGCTGCATCTGCATTTCCGCCATCTCCATCGCCATCTGCTGTTGCTGCATCGCCATGGCGTACTCGGGATTGGTGGAAGTCGCTCGCTCTTTCTTCTCGATCCCCAAAAATCGTTCCAGATCTCGAATCACTTCGCTGGCGCGACCATGCTCCAGAACAAACTCCTTGGCCAGCTTTGCAACCGACTCCGCCGACTGCTCGTCGTCCAGAATTCTGGCGACTTCCCGAAGATTCGCCACCGCATCCATCGCTTCCAATCGGTTGGTGCGCCGCAACGCGAAGAGCTTGCCGTTGCCGCTGATCAAGGGTTTGAGCTCTTCGACGATCTCCTCCGCCACCAACGACTCCAATGGGAATACCACTCGGACAAATCGATGGTCAGGCTGGGAATCGAGTTGCTTTGGATCGACCCGGGGAACCATGGCGACGTTGATCCCTTCGGTCTTGACGACCTGGATCATCCCTTCGGTCTCGATCATCGTGTAGCCACGCGCCAGCAGTTGGCGATTGAAGAGGTCGCGAGCCTCCTCGAGTCGATAGGGCCGCTGGGTGGAGATATTTAGATAATCACCTGGCAGTTCCTGCCAGTCGAGCGTCCGCTGGGAGACACGCGCAAGCCACTGCAGAAGATCTGGCCAAGATTGATTGCGGAAGGAAAACTGAATCATCCCGTTTTCATCTGGCTTCACATCAAACTCCCGTTTGTCGGGAGGTTCGGGTGGCTCCTTCGTTCGTTTGATCGCCTTGTCCTTCTCGTCCTCTTTCTTCTCCCCTTCCTTCGGTTTCGCTTCACCTTCCCCAGGTGGTTTGGCCTTCGAATCCTCACCCTCCGTGGGTGGCGTTCCATCGGGAGTTGATGGGGTCGCTTCGACCGGAGGAGATGGGGTCACCTGAACGGGAATCGCCGTGCCGTTCGAATCGGTCAGGATCACGGTCTGAGCGGTGGCGGGAAATTCCAAAAGAGAAAAGATCAGAACGGCTAGAGCTGCACTGAGGAGCTTGGTGAATCCACCACGTCGCATTGAAGTCGGGACGGCGCCATGAGCAGGAATGGACCGTCGGTATTCGTTAGACATCCGCATTTTTCTTCAGAAAGATAAGAGCCTCGCTGGTGTCGCACGCCAGCAACCACGGCCACACCTTGGTCGACCCAAGATGTCTGTTTGGAAAGCGAGAATCTCCAGCCGCCTGGACACTTTCCCCAGTCGACAAAATAGACCCTTGCTATGATTATGGATCGAACCTGCATTCTGGTCCAAAGAAAACGATCTTGGCTCGAAAAGATTGCCGATTTCCAGTCATCAAAGGTACCAATCGGTGCGATGGATTTTTGGTATCGATGAAGCCGGCTATGGGCCGAACCTTGGACCCCTTTGCCTTGGATTTTCTGGGTGGGAAGTCGTCGGTCCAGATCCTGTCCCGGCTTGGCACATGGCGTTGGCCCCCTCCTTTCAGGCTCGCACCCCCCGAAATCCGTGGGGCTGGATCCCGTTGGGGGATTCCAAAATCCTCCACGCTCCTGGTCGTAGCGGGTCTGTGTTGGAAGAAGCGATCGAAGTCTTCCTCGATCTAGCCGACCGACTTCCTGTCGGCCCCCTTCTAGCGAACGTGCCAGTCCAACCAAGTCCAACCAAGACGAACTCCAGAATCTGGAGCACCCTTCTAAGCGATCATGACCAAAACACGTTGCATGCGATGCCCTGGTACGCTTCGGCTGATGCGGGAAACGAGGAGCAATCCATCCCGACGAACTCCTCGGTCAAGACCGATACCCTCCTTGTCGAGGCGCTCGGTTCGCTCGACCGGCTAGGGATTCAGAGGCTGGTGGTCTCGGCAAGAGCGATGGAGGCCAGGCGTTTCAACCAGGAGGTCGAAAGGCTTGGC
>JBJSWM010000747.1:0-2052 GCA_046085865.1 Pirellulaceae bacterium | reverse complement strand
CACGCGAAGCCAGTTGCCGTCATCGTAGTCCTTGGCCTCCGGGAACTGGCGACCGAGAACCCAAAGCCGGAGACCGGCAACCTGCAAGTCTGGCTCACCAAGGTCTGTGGGTGTCAACACCTGTGTCATGGTCCTGTTCGTCTAACGGCCGCATTGACCGAGTGCGAGGAGTTGACTCAACGCAAGTCAGAAACGCTCGATCGAACTCTTCGGTCCAATGCTTTGTTCGTGCTTCTTCTTGTTCTCTTGCACCATCCGCTGCGGCGGATGGGGCACGAGAACGGCAGGGCCAGAACGCCTAAGTTCAGCAGCGGGGCCGGCGGCAGAGACTTAATAGCTCGAACGCCGATATGCCGGCCCCGTCTGCTGCAACGGTTGGCTCGGCCTGAAAACCTTGAATGTCGCCGACGTCGACTCCCCGCGATCGGATCGGCGTAATAAGTCCATTGTCTTTGTGCGCTCGGGGAAGCCCGGGTAAGAAATCCTTTCCAGAGAGTGTAAGCACACGTTCGCGATCAGGGTTCCCCCGCGGCTGCCTGGAGTATCGCACTGAGTCGGTTATCTCGATCTGATTTCGCGAGAGCGGATAGCAGGCGCAGCAACCGTGCGACGATTCCGGCATCACGATTGATGGCCCGGGCTGCGCGGAGCAGACCACGCACGTCTCCCAGCGGGACGTCCGCCCCGCACAAGATCAGGCCGCACTTTGCGACGGCTTTGCTGTCCATGGCGGCATAGTTGCGAGTGGTAAGCTGGAGCATTCTGTCACAGCGTTTCACGGACTCCTGAAACGCTTCGGTCGCGGCCCGGGTATCACCCTGGCGAAGGCGAATAATACCCAGTAGTGAAAGAACATGGTGGTCATTATCGGGGACGGCATAGTGCGTCGCGGCTTCCGCTTCGCGGCGGGCCGCGGCCAGGTCACACGCCATCAGAGCGAGCAGCGCCAGTCCCGAGTGGGCGTAGTTTTGCACCTGCACCGAGTTGATCTCGTCGGCGATGCGGAGCGCACCGCGGTAGCAAGTGTCCGCCTCGGCAAACCGATCCATCGCCAGCAGCACGTGCCCGGAGCTTTCCAAGATCACCGCCTCGGCGTACCGGTTGCCGAACTGCCGAGCAATGGGCAAGGCCTCGTCGTAAAGAAGGAGCGATTGACGGTTGTCTCCCAGGTCTGCATATCGGTTCGCTAGGTTGTTCAGGTTGCTTACCGTGGAAGGGAGGTCGCCGAGAGCGCGGACGATCTCGAGGGCCTGGGTGTTGCACTGGATGGCCCTCGCCGTTTCTCCCAGCCGAACGTGGCAGATGGCCTGGTTGCTGAGTGCAACGGCCTCAGAGTTCCGCGCCCCGATTTCGCGGGCCAGCCGGATGGCCTCTTCGTAGGTCGCACTTGCCTCGTCGTAGTTGCCCAGATTTTCCAACGCCAGGCCCAGGCTGTTGCAGCTCTGCTGGCGGGACCTCGGGTCTTCGAGGCGCCCCTTCAACCGCAGGTGCATGTCGGCCATTAGCCGATAGTGCCCCCAGATCATCAGGTACCGGAAGTCGATCTCTCGGACGATGGCGAAGGCGGTCTGAGAATCCCCGTTCAGGAAGCGGAGGTCGAACTCGGCCAACTGGGGGAACAAATCGTCCAGCGTCTTCCAGTCGCTGCGCGGCTTGCGTGCCTGCCGGAAGAATTCGGCCCCGCGGTGGCGCAGGGCGTACCGTGAGAAGCGAGGCACGCCGTCGAGGCAGTCGCCGGGCTCGCCCTCTTCGACGCGCCCGAGGGCATAGTCGCGGTCGATCGGATGGAGGTAGAAGCGTCCCCCTTCCTTGCGGACTAGTTGCATGTTCAGCAGCCGGTTTAGCAGCGGGGCGCTGTCGATGCCCGGCACGTGGGGGGCGAGCAGGAAGTCCACGGCGACGGGCGGCACCGGTCTGCCGTAGATGGCCAGGGCCTGCATCACCTGCTGGGCGGGCCGGTCCAGGCGATTGAACGCCTCACCGACCAACACCTCCACCACATTCTCCGGGAGAAGCCGTTGCGTGTCGCGCAGGACGTCTAGGAGCGTGGTG
>JBJSWM010000746.1:0-1524 GCA_046085865.1 Pirellulaceae bacterium | reverse complement strand
TTTCAGGCCACGGATTGGAGTGCGCCTTGTCATGGGATGTTGGCAAGGGGGACGCAGGAGCCTGGTGGTTGAAAGCCTGTTGGTATCGGGTGGCCGGGAGGTTGGTTGCTATGAGCGACGGATCTGCCGGGCAAGATGCCTGAGTGAAGTTGGGTGGGTCTGCAGGCGATGGATGCGCCGGTCTTGATGGTGGTGTGCTGAAGATTCCCATGGTGGATGGGGTGGCAGCATTGCAATCGGAGAGACTGGTAGGCTTTGCCTAGATTTCGGACTGTTTCCTCGAATTTAGAAGACGGAACCGCGACTCTTGAGTCGTGGTGCGGCTTTCGGGGCGAAAAATCCAAATGGCGATGGAATTTTGAATTACGATAGGGCGGGATTCGGCTGGTTGACTGAGGAGAATCTCAAGGCGACCGGGCAGAATGGACGAATTTTGCAAGCCAACTGGAGTTTCGAGCTCAGGGGAAAGGTTTCGGAGAGAGACACGCAGTGAGGGCAGGTAACTGATTCCGGCGAGTTGGTTTGGACTGAGCCGATAAGGTTTGGAAAGCTGGACGTTGGGTCGGTTTATTGCCAGAGAGTTTGCGGACCGTGGCGGGTGCGACGTTCTGGAGGGGGCAGGCCTCTTGCAGGATGGAGCAAAAAGGGATGATTTGAAGCAGCAGGAACGAGCCGGTGGTTTTCCAGTGCTAAGATTGGAAACGCCTGGGGCCTATCGGGAGCGGCATGATCGCTCGGACGATGGGTTGTCAGGTGCAAAGCCTGGATCGCTCCTGATTTTGACAACTAGCATGCTGGGAGGAGGTTGGCCTTGTTTGATCCGTTGATGGACGAGTTTGAAGATGACTCGCCGCGCAGCCCCGAGGATCTGGTTGGGTTTCATGGCCTTGCATTGGAAGAGGAAGGAGACGACCTGGGGGACGGTGTCCCGGCCGATGTCGCAGCAGGCGAGGAGTCAATCCAGCTGGAGAGCGACGAGGATCTGCTGGGAGATATCGACGAAACTGATACTTGGTCGGACGACCCGGTTCGGATGTATCTGACGCAGATGGGAGAGATTCCGCTGCTGACCAGGCAGGAGGAAATCCGCCTCGCCAAGACGATCGAAGTGACTCGACGACGTTTCCGCACCAAGTTGTTGGAATGCGACTACGTAGCGCAATATGCATTCAAGGTATTGCGTCGCGTGCAGTCGGGAGAGTTGCCATTTGATCGGACGGTCCAGGTGTCGGTGACCGACAAACTGGAAAAAGATCAGATCATGGGAAGGTTGCCAGGGAACCTCAAGACGATCGATTCGTTGCTGAAGCGAAATCGTCGGGATTACTGCATCGCTTTGAGTCGTCGGCAGGCCAAGGGGCGGCGCCAGGATGCTTGGCAGTCTTTGGCGAGGCGACGGCGCAAAGCGGTTCGTCTGATTGAGGAACTGGGTCTTCGGACGCAGCGTATTGAGCAGATGATTGGGTTGTTGGAGCGGTTCAGTCGGAGGATCGATGAGATTCGGGACGATTTGAGCAAGCTGTC
>JBJSWM010000745.1:0-4928 GCA_046085865.1 Pirellulaceae bacterium | reverse complement strand
CACAAGGTTCGCTAAGTCTGGTCCAAGAAGAACCTTCTTCTGCCTAGCACCCCGACCTTCCAACTCACAAAGGCATAGAGATCCAAAAAATCGATCGGTCCAGTCCCTCTCCGTGACTCCGTGCCTCCGTGAGAGGCCACTAGGCGGCATGGATCTAACAAAGCCACAAAGGCACAGAGATCCAGAAAAAATCGATCGGTCCAGTCCCTCTCCGTGACTCCGTGCCTCCGTGAGAGACCATTAGGCGGCGTGGATCTCACAAAGGCACAGAGATCCAGAAGCAATCGATCGGTCCACTCCCTCTCCGTGACTCCGTGCCTCCGTGAGAGACCAATAAGCGGCACCAGGGCTTCTTTGGATCCAGCGTCTCCCAGTAAGCTAGATGCGTAAGGCGAAACGCAAGTCGAAATCAGCGTTACACGCACACCATCGCCGCTCAAGGGAGTGTGTACCCGATGCCGAATTGGACCCGCCGAAAATGGATCGCTGCGGCCACCGCCACCTCGGCGATCGCCCTTCCGCTCTACGCTCGCTTCCTGGAACCCCACTGGCTGCAGGTGATCCAGCACACCTTGCCGATCCGCAATCTGCCTCCCCACTGGCATGGCAAAACGATCCTTCACGCCAGCGATCTCCACATCGGCCCTCCAGTCGACGACCAATACCTCCAGCGAGTCTTTGCCCTGATCGAATCGCTGCAACCCGATCTGATCGTCTACACCGGGGACTTCGTCAGCCACTCAACCCAACTCGATGATCCCCATAGCCAATCGCTCGATCGACTCCCCCTGGGCCGCATCGCCACACTGGGCATCCTTGGCAACCATGACTACGGTCCTACTTGGAAGGATGCAGCGCGGGCGCAGGAGCTGGTCGATCGCCTGGAGGCTCAAGGCCTTCGGATGCTGCGCAACACGCAGGTTCAGCTCGATGGCCTCCACCTGCTAGGCATCGAGGAGCTATGGTCAGGGCAGTTGGATCTGAAGACAGCGATCGACGGCTGGCAACAAGACTGGCCTGGACTTGCGCTGATCCACAATCCCGACATCGTCGACCTTTCCGGCTGGTCGAATTTTCATGGCTGGATCCTGGCAGGCCACACCCATGGCGGCCAGGTCAAACCGCCTTTCCTTCCCCCGCCCGTCCTGCCGCTGAAAAATCGACGCTACACCTCAGGCATCTTCTCGATCACTCCGGAACGAACGCTTTTCATCAGTCGCGGGGTCGGCTACTTGGCCCCCGTGCGATTCAATGCCCGCCCCGACATCACCCTCTTTCGACTTGCCCCCGCGCCACCAGTCGCCTAATTCAATCGCAATCGATCGGCTCCCGATGCGTCAGCCAGTTTCTTGCTAAACTGAAACTCTCCAGACGATCGGCTCGATTCCGATCTGGATGCCACGTAAAAAAAATCCCTGGCATTCACCTCCATGTCACTGAAACTCGAAGGAGTTGTCCCTGCCATGCGGCCAACCTACTGCGCTTCCCATTCGGCCCTGCGATCGGTACGCAACAGCCTTCTCTCCCTGGCCGCCTGCATGCCAGCCAGCCTTCTGGTCGCTCAGCCTCCAACCCCCTCTGGCCCATCTGGCACTCCAGTCGCCATGGGAATGACTCCCGAGCTGCTGTGGGATCTGGGACGGATCGGGGAAGCGGCTGCATCGCCCGACGGCAAACAACTGGCCTACACGGTCACGCATTACCAACTGGCCGAGAACTCCGGCAGCGGCGATCTTCTGCTGGCCCCCATCGACGGCCCCGACGCCATCCAAGGACTGGCCACCGGCCTGGGTACGGCGATGAGCACCGCCAGCAAGCCGCGGACGCTGCTCACGGCAATCCCGGGACTCCAAGCCATCCAGTGGGTCGATCGACCCGAAGGCCTGCGTCTGCTTTACTTGGCTCCAGGCAAGCTGAAATCGACCGATCCTCAGGCATGGTCGATCAACCCGGCCACCGGGGAATCCCGTCAGCTGACCGATATCGAAAGTGGTATCGGCAATCTGCGATCGACCCCCGACGGCAGCCGCTTGGCCTTCACGCGCGACATCCCGCTGGATGACTCCCTGGCCACCCTCCACCCCGACCTCCCCAAGGCCGATGCCCGCATCATCGATAGCCTGATGTACCGCCACTGGAATGCATGGCACGATGGCGCCTACAGCCATGTCCATGTCGCCCCCTGGAACACCGACGGGTCGATCGGACCCCCGATCGATTTGATGGAGGGGATGAAGGCCGATTGCCCATTGCCGCCGCTGGCCGGAAGTGAGCATCTGCAGTGGTCTCCCGATGGCCGTCAGATCGCGCTGGTGATCAAGCCGGTGGAGCGACCTGCCCAGTCGACCGACAGCAGCATCTTCACCTCCGACCTCGCCGAACAGCTTGATGCCGAAGGCCAATTGGTCGTCTCCCCGCTGGTCAACCAAACCCCCGACAACCCTGGCTACGACGTCGACCCCACTTATTCCCCCGACGGCAAGTGGCTGGTGTGGATCGCGATGGAGCGACCTGGATTTGAAGCCGATCGCGCGAGGATCATGGCACGGCGACGATCGGATGGCAGCACCACGGAGTGGACTTCGGGCTTCGATGCGTCGGCGCATAACCTCCGCTGGAGTCGTTCAGGGGAGCGATTGGTTTTCGACAGCGAGCAGCGAGGCACCCAGCAGATTTTTTCGATCGATGTCGCCAGCGGCCAACTGGAACAGCAGACGCAGGGCCCTCACGACCTCCACTGCATCGAGGTTTTACCTGATGGCCGCGTCCTCTCCACCCAGCAGTCGATGGTCCGTCCCGTCGAACTGGCGCTGATCGATCCGGCCGATGGAAAGATCGTAACGGTGACCGACGTCAACGGCGAGACTTTCCGCAAGCTGGCTCTTCCGACGGTGCAGGAAAGGTATGTGCCCGCTACCGACGGCCAGAAGATTCACAATTGGCTGATTCTGCCCCCGGGATTCGATCCGAAGAAAAAGTATCCGATGCTGGTCTTCTGCCAGGGTGGGCCGCAGTCGCAGGTGGGTCAGTTTTTCTCCTACCGCTGGAACTTTCATTTGATGGCCGCCAAGGGGTATGTGGTGCTGGCGGTCAATCGTCGTGGCCTGCCCGGTTTCGGCCAGGCCTGGAACGATCAGATCAGCGGCGATTGGGGCGGGCAAGCGATGCGCGACATCCTGGCATCGACCGATGCCTTGCGGTCCGAACCATTCATCGATTCCAAACGGGTCGGCGCCGTGGGTGCCAGCTTTGGCGGCTACACCGTCTACTGGCTGATGGGCAACTCCGGCGATCGCTTCTCGGCGATGATCTCCCACTGCGGGGTGTTTGACTTGGAGTCGATGTATGGGACAACCGAAGAACTTTTCTTTGTGAATCACGATCTGGGTGGACCGTACTGGTCCAGCGAATCGGTGCAGAAGAAGTACGATCAGTTTTCGCCGCACCGGTTCATCGGCAACTGGAAGACGCCGCTGCTGGTGATCCACGGCGAGAAGGATTTCCGCGTCCCGGTTTCACAGGGGATGGAGGCGTTCACAGCCGCTCAGGTTCAAGGCGTTCCCAGTCGCTTCCTTTATTTTCCTGGGGAAGGGCATTGGGTCACCAAGCCGCAGAACAGCGTCCTTTGGCAGCGTGTCTTCTTCGATTGGCTAGACCAGCACCTGAGCGAATGATCGCGGCGGCCGCTTTCCCACGCCGCCATCGGGACGATGTATCCTGAAGCGAACCACCCCAAGCGAATCGCAATTGGCGATTCGCGGGGATCAGAAAGATTCGCAAAAGAATGAGTCCCCGTCGCCATGGCGTCTTCCCCTTTCGAATCGGTCCCACGCGAAGAGTGGCTGGCTGAAAACCAGCTTGCCTTCGCCTTCTTCGACCGATTCCCCGTCAGCCCAGGACACGCGCTGGTCGTAACCAAGCGCGTGGTTCCTACCTGGTTCGATGCGACGATCGAAGAACAGCACGCGCTGATGGAACTGGTCAACCAGGTGAAGCGGCTTCTGGAAGAACGCTGCAGTCCGCGACCCGATGGTTTCAATGTCGGCTTCAACTGCGGCGAAGCTGCCGGGCAGACGGTGATGCATCTGCACCTCCATGTCATCCCGCGCTACCATGGCGACCTGCCCGATCCGCGCGGGGGTGTTCGTCACGTCATCCCCGACAAGGGGAACTACCTTGTGGATCGCTCCACGCCGTCCACCGTTCCGGCTACAGCCCAATCAACTCACCTTTCGACCGGCGCGCCGGACTCCTCTCTCTGGAATGCGATTGCCCCTCGTCTACCTGCCGCTCGCTCGGTCGATATCCTTGCCTCCTTCGTCCAACGCTCGGGACTTGAGGTGATTGAGCGAGCGATCTTTAGCGCACTAGACCGAGGCACGAAAGTACGAATTTTGGTCAGTGACTATCTGGCGATATCCGACCCGTTGGCGCTGCGGCGGCTGCTTGGTTGGTCCCAGTCAGCCTTAGAAGATCGTCTTGCAGGGACGCTGGAGTCGCGGTTGATCGAAATGGCAAAGCTGCCAGGGAACCTGGAGTCGTTCCACCCCAAGGCATGGCGCATCATCGACGATCAGGAAGTCTGGATCGCCGTCGGCAGCAGCAATCTTTCCCGCGCTGCACTGCAGACGGGGATCGAATGGAATCTGCTCGATCAATCCAGCGATACGGAACGAGTCTCGCATCGGCAGTTCGAAATCGCCTACCAGTCGCTCTGGCAGGTCGCCACACCGCTTGATCGATCGCTGATCGAAGCCTACACCCAGCGCGCCCAGCGAGTGGCCGATGAGGATCTGCCCCCGGAGGCGATCGATCCGCGATTGGTGCCCGAGCCGCGTCCTTGGCAGCGGGAAGCGCTTGAGGAGTTGGCCGCGCTGCGCAAGCGTGGCGACCGCCGTGCCTTAGTGGCGGTGGCGACCGGGATGGGG
>JBJSWM010000744.1:0-3252 GCA_046085865.1 Pirellulaceae bacterium | reverse complement strand
GGGCACCGCAGGTGGTGAGCAATCTTTTTTTGATCCAATGGATGCGCTGAGTCGAATACATCGTTGACCTCGGGAAATGGGTGCACGGGCCGCCAAGCCGTTATGCGAAAAGTTCGTCCAGCTTCAATCTGCCACTTCATGGAATTCTCACCCTGACGCACTCTGCCCTTTCGTGCATGCGTCCGAGGCTTCTTAACCGTATCTTTTTCAGATCGCTAGCTTTCAAGCGTTTCCTCACTCCTGCGTTACGGTGGATGGATCCCCTTGCCCTAGCTCCTGCGTCAGGTTGGCATCCCGGCGGCATCGGATCCCGAATTCGGCTGGTTTGTAGACCTCTTGAAGAAGGTTGATGAGCAGGTACGTATCTTCTCATGGGAGGAGATCGAGGCTATATCCTTCAAACCTTTCGGCTCGCGTGGCAGGCAGATTCCGAGAGTCCGGTTTTCGAACGGTTCGGAACTTCATCCTGCGTACGCGGTTGGGATGGCATGCTTCTTGCCATGGCATCTAGCCAACGGGTGGCTCGTCTTTGACCACCAGTTCCGATGTTGGAGCGAACGAACGAGAAGTGGAGTCGATTGGTGGAATTCCTAGAGCACATGGACGGATTGGATGGTGCTAGTTCTGAAGGGCTGCTCATTCTTACTTTGATCTGGAACAACGGCCTTCGGGTTTAGGGGCGACCGGTCTGTCGGCGTGATTGCGTGAGCTGACTTCTGAGAGGTCTCGGTTGAATCGCGCATGGCTCGGAAATCTCCTTCTCGCCATGGCCAACCGTCTGCTATCCTGAATAGAGTTTTGGAGCGGATCGCATCCATGCAAGCGAATCCCGTTTATTGCGATGACTCCATGGAGAGGCCGACTTGGTCCCCTCCCACCCTGAAGGACAGCCATGTTTCCACGTCGGTTGCTATTGGTTTGGTGCTTGGCCGTCACCGGGGTCCACTTGCAGGTGACCGGCCAGACAATCGATTACGCGCGCGATGTCGCTCCAATCCTCACCAACCACTGCTGGTCTTGCCATGGTCCGGACGCAACTGCCCGGCAGGCCGATCTGCGTCTGGACCAGCGCGATGCGGCGATTGCTGCCCAGGCGATTCTTCCAGGACAGCCAGATCAAAGCCGGTTGATCGAGCGGGTTCATTTGGCCGATCCCGAACAAGTGATGCCACCGCCAGAGACCAAACGGCCGCTGTCGGAGGAACAGAAAAAGATCCTTCGCCGATGGATCGAGCAGGGCGCGAAGTACACCGGCCACTGGGCCTTTGAGCCGTTGCGGGCTTCTTCAAAATTGGACGATGCAGAGACTTCGGTGGTCGACCGTTGGGTGGTGGCCAAGCTAAAGGAGTCGGGAAGGAATTTTTCACCACCCGCCGACCCCGCGACGCTTGCCCGTCGCGTGGCACTGGATCTGACAGGATTGCCTTTGGGGCTTGAGGAGTTGGACGGCTTTCTCTCGGATCCCAGCCAGCCGGCTTATGAGCGATTGGTTGATCGATTGCTGGATTCGGATGCCTATGCCGAGCGGATGGCGGCGCACTGGCTGGATCTGGCCAGATACGCCGATACCAACGGCTACAACAACGATGAAGACCGCACCATGTGGCCCTGGCGCGATTGGGTGATTCGTGCTTTTCGAGCCAATATGCCATTCGATCGGTTTGTGATCGAGCAGTTGGCGGGCGACCAACTGCCCGATCCGACGCTGGACCAGAAAGTGGCCACAGGTTTCCTTCGCAATCAGGGACACAATACGGAAGGTGGGATCATCGCGGAGGAGTATCGAGTTGAATACGTAGCCGACCGCGTCCATACGACTGCGACGGTGTTCCTTGGTTTGTCGATGCAATGTGCCCGCTGTCACGATCACAAGTACGATCCGATCAGCCAGCGAGAGTACTTCCAGTTTTATGCCTACTTCAACAATCTCGATGAGCGGCAGGCCAGCTACAGCAGCTTTGTTGGCGCGGAACCTTTTGTGCGCGTACCCACTGCCGATCAGTCGCAAAGGCTGGCCGATCTCGAAGGCGAACTAACCGCTCAGCGCCAGCTTGCCAAGGATCGCGAACAGGTGGTCGAAGATACATGGAACGCTTTTCTTGCCAACCATTCGACTCAGGAGATTGCCGAGCGGTTTGGTGTCCAAAAGAAGCATGCGATCGAACTGGAGACGGTTTCGGTCGATGCCCCGTGGGATTCGTTGGAGACGACGACCAAAGCCCAGGTGCATGGCAATCCAATCGCCTCCGAGGGAAGGTTCGGGAAGGGACTGGAACTGGATGGTGCTTCCCACGTGGCGTTGGACGGCGTAGGCCAGTGGGACGGCAAGAGTCCACTCTCGATTGGTGTGTGGGTTCATCCGTCGCAACCGAGTGGCGTGGCCATTCTTTCCAAGATGGACGAAGACGCTTCGTACCGCGGCTATGACCTCCTTTTGGAAGGGGGCAAGGTGGTGTTTCATGCGATCCATCATTGGTCCGACAATGGTTTGAAGGTGGCGACGCAGCAAACGCTTCCCACCGATGCTTGGACGCACATCGCACTAACTAGCGATGGTAGCGGCAAAGCCTCCGGGGTCGCGATCTATCTGAACGGGGAACCCACCAAGCTGGATACGCTCAATGATTCGCTGACCGAGTCGATCGCTACCGAGCAACCGTTGCGACTGGGGCTGCGGCAGAGATCGCTGCCCTATCGAGGCCGGATTGATCGACTGGAGCTGTTTCAGGGGAAGCTGGAGCAGGAGCAGGTTCGGCAGTGGTTTGCCGGGGAGCCGATCCGACAGTGGATCGATGAGGTCGCGACCCCTTGGGAGAAATTGGATGAGCCGCGACGAGCGGAATTGAAGCGGCAGGTGCTACAGAAGATCGATACCGAATACCCACGAGCCCAGCAGGAGATCACGCGACTGGAATCGGAAAAGAAGCAAGTGAACGATGCCTTGCCTGCAGTGATGGTGCGGGGGGAGATGAAGCCGCCGCGCGAGACGTTTGTGTTGAAAAGGGGGCAGTACGATAAGCCAGATGAGAAGGTGGAACGGCGGGTGCCGGCGGTCTTTGATCGTCTAAGTGGTGAGATGCCCGCAGGCCGACTGGAACTGGCTCGATGGTTGGTTCGACCCGACCATCCTCTGACGGCGCGCGTTACGGTCAACCGAATTTGGGAACAGCTATTTGGGGTTGGGCTGGTGAAAACCGTTGAGGACTTCGGTTTGACGGGCGAGTATCCAAGTCATCCGGAATTGCTGGATGA
>JBJSWM010000743.1:0-1760 GCA_046085865.1 Pirellulaceae bacterium | reverse complement strand
TTTCCGCTGCGTCCTTCCTTGGCATCTGCGGGATGATTGCCTTCTACGGCTACGATGGCTTCCTCTATTCCATCGGCTATCTGGCGGGATGGGTCGTGGCGCTCTTTGTGGTCGCCGAGCCGATGAAGCGGATGGGGAAGTATACCTTCGCCGATGCGCTCGACAGCCGTTTCCAGTCGCGTGGCATCCAGCTAGCCGCAGGGCTCAGCACCCTGGCGGTCAGCCTCTTCTATTTGATTCCGCAGATGGTGGGAGCCGGCGCCCTGGTCAAACCCCTGCTGGGCCTTCCGCAATGGGTGGGCGTCGCGATGGTCGGCGCGGTGGTCATCCTGATCGTCACCACAGCTGGCATGGTAAGCACCACGTATGTCCAGTTCCTCAAAGGGGCTCTCTTGGTCATCTTTTCATTCGTCCTGACCGTGCTGATCCTCCAAAGGGGCCTGGTGGTCGCTGCCGGCTCCTCCGACGGCAAACCGCTTCTAGCCACGCAGCAAGTCACCGAGATTCCAGGAAAAGGAAAATGGATCGATGGCCGCCCGCAGGGACGAGGTCCCAACCAAGCCGATCTGCTACCAGTTGGACAAATCGCCTCGCTTCCCTCTGGCATCCAGAAAACTGGACCCCTGGGTCCGATCGAATACCTGAAGCAATTCCAGGAAAGCCAGATCGTGCTGTGGGCTCCCACAGCCGGCAAGGATCCCCAAGGGAACAAAACCACCACCTACACGCCGCGAACCGTCGCGGGCAGTGAGCTGATGCGGCCGGGGAATCTGCCTGCCTTCGCTGGAATTCGCGACACCAACAGTTGGGGCCGATGGAATTTCCTCTCCCTGATGCTTGCCCTCTTCTGCGGAACAGCATCCCTTCCTCACATCCTGATCCGTTACTACACGGTACGCGATCAGGCTGCCGCGCGCAAAAGCACGATTGTCGGAATCGCCACGATCGGCGCTTTTTACGTGATGACCCTCTTCATGGGGCTGGGCGCAATGACCAGTGGAGCGATCGACCCCAGCGATTCCAATATGGCGGCACCGCTACTGGCCAGATCCTTCTCCCAATGGCTGTTCGCCGTCATCTCGGCCATCGCCTTCACCACCGTCCTGGGAACCGTCAGCGGGCTGATCATCGCCAGCTCTGGGGCCATCGTCCACGACCTAATCGTCGGGGTAGGCAAAGTGCCTCTCTCCGAAACTCAGCAGGTTCGCTTCGCCAAAATTGCGTCGGTCGCTGTGGGCCTGGTGGCGATCGCTTTGGGCATTCTCTTCAGCGGGATGAATGTCAGCTACCTAGTGGGCTGGGCCTTCAGCGTCGCCGCCTCGGCCAACCTCCCCGCATTGATCCTTCTTCTTTTCTGGAAAAAGACCACCGCCCAGGGGATCACTGCCGCCGTCCTTGTGGGAATGGTCAGCTCCCTGGCCTGGATCCTGCTCAGCGGGGACACGTTCAAGGCGATCTACGGCTTGCCAGCCGAAAAAGCGTGGGTGCCATTCAGCCAACCCGGTCTGATCACCATCCCGCTAGGATTCCTGACGTTGATTGTCGTCTCCCTGGCCACCCAGCCCAAGTCTCCATAGGCTCCACCGCCCCCTCCGACCTCTTCCGTCACCTCCCACTGCTAGCTAGCAAAAGGGGGGAAACTCCCCCTGATTGGATGCCATTCCAAAATAGAGAATTCGCCTCCATTTTGCTAGCTAGCAGTGGGAGGTGACGGAAGAGGTCGGAGGGGGCGGTGGAGCCTATGGAGACTTGGGCTGGGT
>JBJSWM010000742.1:0-3480 GCA_046085865.1 Pirellulaceae bacterium | reverse complement strand
TGGTGGGCGTTCTGCCGCATGCTCTTTGCCATCCACATTGTCGCAGACAGTCTGGGATCTTGGGCAGAGTCGTGCCCTTGCCACGAGTTCAATGCTGAGGTCGGCCAGGCAGTGATCCGGTTTTGTTCCAAGGCCCGCTTGCCAACTGGTTCAGATGGAGCAGGCGTGCAATGCCGGATGCGTGGGCGCCGAGCCCCAGAGATGGCAACTGGAAGGTTGGCAAATTTCTTCCAGCAGCTGTGGGATTCCCATTTCGAACAATTGCTGCTTGAGTGCAGCTGCGAACTTGTGCCTTCTGACCGTGATGAGTTGCTCCAAGATTTACGAAATGCCAAAACCTACATATCACAAATCCTTACACAAAAGTGCGCCTTTTGGGAACAACTTCCTTGGAAACTGTGTGGGCTCGCCAGTGCGGATGCTAGACTTGCCAGAACCGTGGCTTCATCGGCTTTGGCAACCTTTGACAGGGTTTCGAACGTGAGGGGCCTTCACCACCCTGTGACTTGGAAGTTTCTTGCAAAGGACGAAGCTTTGCGATCAGATGTGGAAAAAATGTTGAGGGTGTTGAGTTGGCCTCCCTGCCTTCTTTACAACTTGAAGTGGTTGCGCTGGCATTTGTTCCCATAGTTGATGGAAAAGCCCCTTCGATGGCGTCGTCACGTTGCGCATCAGCGACCTGTTTGGCCATGGTTCGGCAGAGCATCTGTTTCGGTTGAGCGTGCTACCGATCGAACCATCGTTTCGGATCCACAGGGCCGAGGATCTGGTGCGCGGCGAAGTGGGCAAGCCGCTGGAGATCGCGGTGGAAGTGGATCGGCGGGATGGTTGGAATACGCCGCTGGAGATCTCCGTTGAAGGGCTGCCCGAGGGAATGCAGTGCCCTCCAGTCCGTTCCGAAAATGAAGGGGATTCCGCCAAGAAAGTGGTGCTGCAATGGACCAGCGATCGACCGCTGCAGCAGGCGATCCGCGTCGTCGCCAAGCCAGCCGGCCCCCCGGACCCGCCAGCTCGCGTCGCCCACCAGGATACCAACACGATTCCGCTCTGGCTAAGCGTCGTTTCGCCTTAGATGAGCTATACTGATTTCAGGGTGACCGCTGGACAGATTCGGGCCGGCGGAACCACCCCGATGGTTTGAAGCGGCTTGCCAAAATCGATGCGTGGAACAGGCGATGGCCCTCCGTTCTTCCGGCATGCATCGGATCGCTTGCTGCCAGACGGCTCCTTTCCTCTCTTGCCCTTGGGAGTCCCCGAGAATTGAACAGCGACGAAATCCTTCAGCGCATCCAGCAGGTGTATGGCGTCGAGAATTGGTCGGCGGGGTACTTTGATATCAACCGTCGCGGGCATATGGTGGTGCGTCCCAATGCCGACAGCAAACATTCAGCCGATCTGAAGGAAATCGTCGATCATTTGATCCAGCAGCATGGGATGAAGCTGCCGCTGATTCTGCGCTTCCCCCAGATGCTCCAGAAGCAACTCCGTATTCTCTCGGAAGCCTACCGATCGGCGATCGCCGAGTACGGATACCAGGGTCAGCATTACCCTGTGTTTCCGATGAAGGTCAATCCACGCAAGGATGTGGTCGAGGAATTTCTGCGGCTCAGCGAGCCCCTGCAATGTGGGCTGGAATGCGGATCGAAGCCGGAGCTTTACGCCGCGCTAGCGCAGCGGCAGGCGCCGAATTCTCTTTTGCTGTGCAATGGGTTCAAGGACGAGGCGTTTTTGCGAGCCGCTTTGCTGGGGGTTCAGGCAGGCAAGCGCGTTGTGGTGGTGATCGAGAAGCTGAACGAGCTGAAATTGCTGCTGAAGCTGGCCGCCAAGTGGAAGATTTCTCCCTGGATCGGACTCCGCGCCAAACTCTACTCACGTGGCTCGGGCAAATGGGCCTCCTCGGGGGGCGAAGCGGCGAAATTCGGACTGACCACCTCGGAGCTGATCGACTGCATCCGTATCGTTCGCGAAGCAGGGCTCAGCGACCACATCAAATTGCTCCATTTCCATATTGGATCGCAGATCACCGACATCAAGCGGGTGAAAAATGCGATGAAGGAAGCAGCGCGGGTCTACTGCGAACTGCGGAAGGCGAAAGTGGAGATCGAGTATCTGGATATCGGCGGGGGGCTGGGGGTCGACTACGACGGATCGAAAACGCCATTCGAGTCCAGCGTCAATTACACCGTGCAGGAGTTCGCCAACGACGTCGTCTACGTCGTCCAAACGATCTGCGACGAAGAGGAAGTGCCGCATCCCAATCTGGTCACCGAAAGCGGCCGGTTCATGACCGCCTACCACACCGTCTTCATCACCTCGATCCGGGATGAGATCGAGACATTTGCCGACGACAAGCCCGAGGTGACGATCGACGAGGACGACCCGCAGACGATCCGGGAACTGAAGGAACTGCTGGATGACCTCAACGGCAAAAACTATTCCGAGTACTACCACGATGCCCTGGAACACAAGGATGGGCTCCATACGGAGTTCAATCTGGGCTTGATCAATTTGGAGGATCGAGCGAAGGGGGAGGTGCTTTTCTGGGAGATCTGCGACCGGGCGCTCAAGGAGGCGGCTCAGACAAAGGGTCCGGGGGAAGAGTTCGAGCATTTGAAGACGATTTTGGCGGCGAAGTACCTTTGCAATTTTTCGCTGTTTCGATCAGCCCCCGATAGCTGGGCAATTCGTCAGCTGTTCCCCATCGTGCCGATCCATCGACTGAACGAGGATCCGAAGGATTATGCGACGTTGGTCGATGTGACGTGCGACAGCGACGGGAAGATCGATCGGTTCGTCGACCTGAAGGATGTGAAGGAGACGCTGGAGCTGCATGAGTGGCAGGATGGTCAGGACTACTACCTTGGGATCTTCCTGACGGGGGCTTATCAGGAGGTGATGGGAAGCCATCACAATCTGTTTGGCGACCCGAATGAAGCGGTGGTCCGGATCCAGGAGGGTGGGAAGTTCACTGTGGAGGCGACTGGGCCTGGAAGCAGTATTGAGGACATGGTGCGTTACGCGCATTACACGGCCGAGGAACTGCAGGGGCAGTTCGGTGGCTTGATCGACCAGCAGGTAGCCAAAGGCAAGATCGATCCCCAGCAGGCCCAGCAGGCCAACCAGCTCTATCAGTCGCTGGCCAAACAGAGCACCTACCTAGATTGAAAACGCAATCTAGGCAAATGCGCAATCAATCTCCGTGGTAATGAATCTCCGCAACGCCACACCCAGGGCGTTGCCCTGGGCTTTCGTATTTGGCCGCGTTGCGGCCAATGATGCTGGACATCGATGTTTGTGGAATGGCATCCATGCGGTTGGGGTAATGAATCTCCGCATCGCCACACCCAGGGCATCGCCCTGGGATGGTCCTATTGCGAAAGTGTCCAACGCAAGCCATCCGGCGTTGATGCATCGTGAACCCAAATGCCGCAACGCGGCATGATGAGATATCGCCGGGCGTTGCCCTGGGATGGTCGTATT
>JBJSWM010000741.1:0-2924 GCA_046085865.1 Pirellulaceae bacterium | reverse complement strand
ATTACCGCGTCGGGATCGATCGAAATGGTTGCGCCAAAACCTTCGCAGGCCGGGCAGGCGCCACTGGCATGATTGAAGCTGAAGAGATTCGCCGTCGGTTCTGGATAATCGATCCGGCATGGATGGCAGGTGGACTGGATTCCAAAGAAGGTTGCGTGGTAGGGGGTTTGGTCTAGCCACACCAAGTTGTCCGCATCGCTCTGGTGCGCTTCCTGGCCCGTGGCCGTAAGGAGAGTCGCCTTCTTGTTTCCGACGCGAAAGGCTGCCTCCGCGGACTCCCCCAACCTACGATTCCACTTTCCGCTGGTCCCTCGATCGATCAAGACCCATCCCTCGCCTTTGGTTGGAATCTGATCGAGGTGCGTCAGTAAATCATCAGTTCCCAACCGCACGACTTTGCCTGCCATCGCCAGCCGGGACCATCCTTGCTTCTGCAGTTCAGCAAGCTGGGTGGAGAGATCGAGTCGGTCCGACCAGGAGAATTGGGAAGCCAAAAGGAAGGGAGTGTCCGGCGGGAGAGACGCCGTCGCTATTTCGATCGCTTCCGGATCGCTCGCACGGACCACCTGGCCGCATCCATAGCATCGGACGATCGATGCTTTGGCGAAAAGAAGGCGAAGGTAGTCGTAGGTCTCAGTGGTCGTGCCTACGGTGCTCCTCGACGTTTGGACCGCACCAAATCGCGCGACGGCAAGAGCCGCTGGAAGGTTTTCGATCCGATCGTAGGGAGGTTTTTCGTACCGTTGCAGGTACTGCCGAGTGTAGGGGGAAAAACTTTCGATGAACCGCCTCTGGCCTTCGGCGAAAAGCGTATCTAGGGCGAGCGAAGTTTTGCCACTCCCGCTGACGCCGCAAACGCTGATCCACTGTCCAAGGGGGATGTCCAGTGAGAGGTCTCGAAGGTTGTGGGTTCGGATACCGCGTAAGTGGATTGCCGTTGGCTGCATAGGGAAATGGATTGACCTGGGGTGGGAAGGAGTTGGGTCGACGGAGCTGGCATGCCAGATGGATCCCGGCTATTTGGATCAAGGCCAGAACGCTCGGCTATGCCGAAAAGCCGACTTGCAAGTGTAGTGTTTTTTCCACCCCCCGGGATTCGAGCTTCTGGTCCTTGGAGGGAGCACCCAGTCATTTTCTTCCAGCCTGACAAAGTTCGCCTTTTTGATTCGCCATGGAATCCCCACCGGCCGATAAAACGGAGAGAGCAGACTCGATTGTTCCCCGAATTTTCTGAATTCGACTCAAGGATGTCCCGATGCAGGTTCACTCAAGCCGCTTTGGAATCCTGGAAATCTCCCCGGCAGACCTGCTCTGGATGCCGGAGGGGATGGTGGGCTACGAGACCGATCGCCACTGGACGATCATCCCGGATGATCGAGGTGCGGGGTGTCTTTGGCTCCAGTCGATTCGAGAACCGGAGACCGCTTTCGCGCTCCTCCACCCGGCTCAGTGGATCCCGGAATATCGCTTATTTGTCGATGCTGGAACTTTGGATCGGCTGGGAGGCGCCACGGGCGATCGTATCTTCGTCTGGGTTCCTGTTGCCAGAGCGGGAGAAGGGTTCCAGTTGCAACTGCAATTGCCTGTGGTCATCAACGCTTCGGCGCGTCGCGGGTTGCAGTTGATCGTGGCAGAGCAGATGCCATTCGATGTTTCCCATGGCTCCCGGGATTCGCTGGCCCCCCCGGAAGTCTCCGTGGCCGTTGCAACCACGCAGACTACCACCACTTCAGCAGCTTAATTGGGCTGGAGTTTCCGGTCGTTGGCGACGATGAGCGGGCTCTGCTGGCATGCAGAATCGTCTGAACCGGAACACCCAGAAAATTCCTCCTGGAAAAAGGCCCTCAAAGGTGGTTCTGCCTGCTTCCATCCACCTATCTGCTACCCCCTGCACCGGATGGATTCCCTTGAAAAATCTCGACGAAGCTGGCCGATAAGCCATAGGGAATGATCGGCTAGTCTACGATTTTTCATGGAATTGGGTCGAGTTGCCAAGGGTCGCGGCTGGAGCCCACAACGCAAAGGAGTCCCCCATGTTGGTGCTGTCGCGACATCGAGATGAAAGCATCATGATCGGTGATAAAGTGGTGATCACGATCGTCGATATTCGAGGGGACAAAGTGCGCATTGGAATCGAAGCACCTGCCGATATCCCGGTGCACCGCCAGGAGGTGTACGATGCGATTCGCCGCGAGAGCCAGAAGTCGCAGGGCATTCAGCCAGATGACATTCTCAAGCTGGCTCCCGATCAACGCTAGGCGATCCTAGCAATCCATCTCTCGCGGAAGAACTCCGGCGAGGGAACGATCGGGGGATTGCTGTTTCACTTGGCTTGCTGAAGCAATTCCAAAAGGTCTGCCAGTTGTTGCGGCGACAGCAGCCGATCGATCCCGGCAGGCATCACCGAAATCTCGCCCGGCTGTATCGTCTCGATCGTTTCGGTTTCAATCCGTATCGATCGATCGACTTGAAGCAACAGCTCGACGGATTGGCTATCCTGTCGAACCGGCAGGCCTTGGAAAACTTGTCCATCGGTGGTCAGGACGCGAATGGTTCGATACCCCTGCTCCAGTCGGGCGCTGGGATAGAGAATCGCTTCCAGCAAGTCTTCTTTCGACCGGGTCGATCCAATCCGACTTAGCTCTGGACCAATCCTTCCTCCGACATACCCGATGGCATGGCAACCGCTGCAGCCGGTCTGGGACGATCGGAAAACCTGAAGCCCTCTCAGGCGATCACCCTCGGGAAGCGCCTTCAGTTTGTCAGCCACTTCCTTCTGAATGGAGGCTTTTCCTTGTCGCTGAGCCTCGATGAGCCGTTCGATCTTCTGGCGGACGGAAGTCTGATTGGTGGATGCTTGGGAAAGGAGATCGGCTGGGGACAAGCCGATCAGTTCCAAGGGGGTCGATTCGATACGGTTCAGC
>JBJSWM010000740.1:0-1266 GCA_046085865.1 Pirellulaceae bacterium | reverse complement strand
TGCACAGGTAACTGATAGCGGCACACCCCCACAGACTGTTTCGACCACGGTGACGATCAACGTCGCGCCGGTCAACGACGCGCCAATTCCGTTCACTGGCCCGATCACCTCTGCGGAAGATGCGCCGCTGACGCTGATTGGAACCGGTGCTGCCAATGATCTGCTCTCCAAGAGCCAGCCTGGCCCCAGCAACGAGTCGAATCAGACGCTGACTTTGATAACGATCGATTCGACGACCGAGAAGGGTGGTACGATCACCCTTTCCAATGGCGTGTATCGATACCAGCCACCGGCCAACTACAACGGTCCGGACTTCTTCAACTACACCATCCGCGACAACGGAACACCTTCGGCGGAAGCGACTGGTCGAGTCACGCTGAATATCACCCCGGTCAACGACGGGCCCATCGTGGTCGATGACACCGGATCGGCGCGGTTTGTCGCCGTCGGTTTGACGGGCCTGACCAGCAACTTCGACCCACTTGCCAACGACAGCCCAGGCCCTGACGCAGGGGATGAACTAATCATCGTTGCAGTGGGAACCCCTTCACAGGGAGGCACGGTGACGATTGCGGCCGATGGCAAGTCGATCAATTACACTCCAGCCCCCGGCGCCGTGAATGTCGAAGACACTTTCACCTACAGGGTACGGGACAAGGGGGGCCTGGAGGCAACTGGCAACATCGCCGTGTTCATCATTCCTCCCACTCTTCCGTTTGCGGTGGATGATGTCCGGACGATCGACGAAGACTCCGCCGGCATCGACATCAATGTGATGCTCAATGACTTCATCAACGCCGGCGAATCGAAGCAGATCCTATCGTTTAGCCAGCCAAGCCACGGCACAGTGACGTTGGATAACAAGGGAACACCCGACACCAGCGACGACACCTTGTTCTACGTCCCAGGCGCCAATCAGACCCAGCGCGTCGTCTTCGAGTACACCATGGTCGACGGGAAGGTCGGCAGCGAGCCTTCGACGGCCAAGGTGACGGTCAATATCCGTGAAGTGAACGATGGTCCGACGGTGATCGATCACACGTACACGACGCCAGAAGACACGATCTTTACGATGCCTTCGAGCAATCTGTTGAATGGCCCCAGCGCCGGTCCCAATGAAAGCAGCCAGACGCTGACCGTTATTTCCGTACAGGCCCAGACGACCGGTGCCGGGACGGTTCAGTTGATCGGTAACGAAGTCCGCTACAATCCATCTCAGGATTATGTCGGACCGTTTGTCTACACCTACACGGTGCAGGATAATGG
>JBJSWM010000739.1:0-1193 GCA_046085865.1 Pirellulaceae bacterium | reverse complement strand
CACGCGGCGATGTCGAGTGAAGCAACGGACGTCGGTGCCGGTTCCGCCCCTCTAGGGCGGGTGGAAAAGATTCCCAGGGCCTCGCCCTGGACTATCTCCTCATCGTCCCTTCGGCACTTGATATCCGACGGAAGCTCGGTATACGGTGTAGGCTACAGCGACAACCACACCCGGGCACTTGCTCACCGACGAAAGAGACCATCATGAGAACCAGCCGACGATCGTTCCTGGGGATGGGTGCTGCCGCTGTTACCCTGCCCCACGCTCGGCTTGACGGTGGGCGGCCCGTTGCCGATTGGACCCCACGCTGGCTGCTGGCTTCCAGCCTTTATGGGACGCTTCCACTGGAGACCGTTCTGGCTCAGGCAGCGACGTGCGGCGCCCAAGCGATCGATATCTGGCCAAAAATCCACGCCGATCATCGAGAGCAGTGGGATGCGATGGGGGACGAAGCCTTCTCCAAGATGCTCGCCAGATTCAACGTCTCGCTGGGCTGCATCACCCAGTTCCCTCCAGGTCCCTTCGGCCAGGATTCCGAATGCCATGTTGCCAAGAAGCACCACTGCCCTCTGATCGTCACCGGAAGCCCAGCCCAAAAAGGACTGGAGGGCCAAGCGCTGAAACAAGCCGTCACGGAGTTCGTCGATCAACTCAAGCCCCATCTGCGGGTGGCGAACGAGTGCGGGGTGACAATCGCGATCGAAAATCACGCCCAGCAACTAGTCTCCACCTGGGATGCCATCCGATGGCTTCGCGATGCGGCGCCGACCGACAACGTCGGAATCGCTATGGCTCCCTACCACCTACCTCAGGATCCAGCTACCCTCGCCTCCTGGATCCAGGAACTCGGGCCTTTCCTAAAACTGTTCTACGCATGGCAGCATGGCCGAGGGGCGATGCAGGCACTGCCCAAGGAGCAGCAATTGGAGCAGCTCCCCAGCCGCGGTCCGCTCGATTTCCGACCCATCATGCAGGCGCTGGCAGCAATGCAGTTCTCAGGCTGGATCGAAATCTTCATGCATCCATTCCCACGAGGCATCCCGATTCTGGAGTCGGCCGAACTGGTGACCGAAGAATGGATGAAACAGAAGAAGTTTCTCACCGAGCTGATCGCCTGATTGCTGGCGCGAACTTCCGGAGCATGGAGGTAGGCGGCAAGCCTTATGGCAAGCCGCTGATATCATAACTTCTGG
>JBJSWM010000738.1:0-2918 GCA_046085865.1 Pirellulaceae bacterium | reverse complement strand
GTGGCTCCCCAGCGAAGCCTGCTTTTCGCAACGCCGGATCCCGCCGCTGTTCCCTGAAGCCGAATCGATCGAAGGGGTGCCTGGAACCTGGGAGACCGAGGCGGCTTTCCAATTCCTGCCATGGATTTCACGCCATCATGGGGAAGCGAGACGGATATACTTGACTGATTGGGTCAAAATAATCTAAATTCAAAGAATTCGCAGCCTTGCCGGTGCCGATGGAATTGTGTCCAAGGCCGCGACAGGAATCACTGCGGCGGTTTGATGCCGACTCAGAATCGATTTTTTGGGGGCCCAAGGCTGGCATGGATACGGGGCTGACAGGGAGCAACAAGGAGCCGGATGCGGGGCTGATGGAGGAATTAGCCGACATCAGTCGGCAGTTGGAAACGGCTTCGGCGGAGCAAATTCTGGAATGGGCCTGGAATCGGTTCTCCAGCCGATTCACCTTCGCAACAGCTTTTGGACCCGAGGGGATGGTGGTGTTGCACTACCTCGCCAAAGTGGCACCCTCGGTTCGTGTCGTGAATATCGATACGGGCTATCAATTCCCAGAGACGCTGCAATTGCGGGATCGCGTTTTGGAGCGGTACGGGATCGAGGTGGAATTGCTGCGGCCGGAGTTGTCGGTGGAGGCGTACGAGGCGGCCAACGGGGGGCCAGTCTACTCCAAGGATCCCAATCGTTGCTGTGGAGATCGCAAGCTGGCGGTGCTGTACCGAGCAGCGAGCGGGATGTTGGCCTGGGCCAGTGCCATTCGCAGGCAGCAGAGCCCGGATCGAGCGGTGGTGCCGATCGTCGGCTGGGATCGGAAGTTTGGACTGGTGAAAGTCAGTCCCCTGGCTACGTGGACCAAGCAGCAGGTGTGGAAGGTGATCACGGACGAGCAGATTCCCTACAACCCATTGCACGATCGAGGCTATCCAAGCATTGGGTGCTGGCCATGCACCCGTTCGGTTCTTCCTGGTGAGGATGAACGAGCTGGGCGTTGGAGCGGTTTCGAAAAGAAGGAGTGCGGGCTGCATACGCAAGGTTAGTTGTCGAGGCGTCGTTGGGGGCCATGGCCAAACGACGGATCTCAGGTCGTCTTCCATCTGTTTCCAAAGGGTTTGGGATCGATGATCGTTCCGATCAAAGTCCACTATGCGACCTTGGCGCTTTTTGCCCTAGCCGACCGCTCCCCAAAGGACGATCCGCTTTCCCTGCGCAGCATCTCGGAGCAGTATGACATTCCCCTCCCCTTCCTGACTCAGATCGTCCAGCAGTTGCGGACTGCAGGATTGGTGACCAGCACGCGTGGTCCAGCGGGTGGTTTTCGGCTTGCCAGATCGGCCCATCGAATCCGTCTGGTCGACGTGGCGGAAGCGGTGGGGTTCCAGCCTGACCTGCAGGGTGAGCGATTGGGGAGTTCTCCAGCACAGCAATTGCTTGCCAACCAATGGCTGCAAATCGAAGGCGACGTCTTTCGCTCTTTGGAAGAGACAACGCTTCACGATCTGCTGTCTCAGAGAACGCCAGTGGCGACGATGTTTTACATTTAGAGTCGATGAGTCGTTCGATCGGAGATGGCGAGGCGTGATACAATTCGGCAGGAGTCGTGATGCAGCTGTCTGGGGATGCCGAGTTGTTGGTGAGCGCTGGGGGGCAAGCCGATGAATTTCCGTTGGATGCTGGTGGTCGCGATCTACTTCCTCCCAGCGATGGGAAAGGCCCAGGGGCCAGCAATTCCTGCCTCCAACATGGATGCCAAAAGCACCTCGGATTGGATCGATCAGTTGTCGGCCGCAAGTTTTGGTGCCAGGCAGATGGCGAGAATCCAGATCCTGCGTCAGCAGAGGGATGGGTTGCCGGAACTGGAGGCTGCGCTGGATCAAGCGGATGCGGATCTATCTTGGCAGCTGATTTCGATCCTCAGCGATTTGGCGGCCGATCCCAATGCCGGCCCAGGACCCGAGGCGCTTGCGGTCCTCCAGCGAACTGCCAAATCCCCTCGCAGCCATCTGGCTGAACTGGCCAGACGCTCTCTGGATTCGCTAGGGTACCAGCAGCGCAGGGTGGTGGAGCGGGAGTTGGTGCAGATGGGGGCCTTTGCAGGTTACGCAAATATCCAGGTCATCACGGTCGCCAATCAGGAGCTGTTTCATCTTCGAATCGATGAGGATTTCACTGGGAACGCAGAAGACTTGCGACGCCTGCAATGGCTGCACGGAATTGAGATGCTGATCCTCGAAGGGGAGCAAGTGGATCGTCAGTGGTTGCTGCAAGCCTCCAAGATGCCGAATCTGAGAATCCTCCAACTACGGAGAACGCGTCTGAATCAGGAGGACCTGAAGCAGCTCCATGAGTTCCCTCGACTGGAAACACTGGAGCTGATTTATTCGTCGATCGGGGATGAGTCGATCGATACGTTGGTGGAGCTGCCGGTTTGGGGAAACCTGCGGCTTTTCGGAACCAGGATCAGCCCAGATGGATTCTCACAGCTTGCCGAAAAGCTGACCGACATCGAACTGGTGTACGGGCGCGGAGGGTATCTTGGGGTTTCCATTCGTGATCTCAACGGTGTCGTGATCAGCGAGACGATTGCTGGAGGAGCCGCACAGCAAGCGGGGTTGATGCCCGACGATCGATTGCTGGCCATCAACCAGCAACCCCTTCTACGTTTTGAAGATCTCCGCAAGGAACTGTCCAAGTTCGCGCCAGGGGATTCGATTGAAGTGCTCTACGAGCGGACGGATCTGGGAAGTGGCAGGGTGGCCCAGGATACGGCTCTGGTGATCCTCGGGGAGCAGCCATGAGGCAGGGGTGACCGTTCGCTAGGCGATCGATTGGTTGCGAATTGCCATTGGGTCGCCCGTCAACTGGACTTAGAGCCAGCACGTATCGGCGACCAAAGGGCGCATTCGAGATGCATGGCTTGG
>JBJSWM010000737.1:0-2558 GCA_046085865.1 Pirellulaceae bacterium | reverse complement strand
CTACGACAACTCTGGCTCTTGTCTTTCTTCGTGCCTTCGCGGCTTCGCGCGAGTCAATTCGACTCCGATTGCCGGACGCAAGCATCCTAGGTGGACCATGTCTCCCACTCACGAACGACCTGCGCCATCCTGAAGTTCACTTCTAGGCGCTCGCGAAGACGCGAAGACGCGAAGCCATTTAGCAACTACTCCATCTCGCGATGTCCGCTTGGGTATCCAGTCGCCTTCATGGCTGGACCATCACCAAGTCACGTTCAAAGCGACCAGTCGAGTCATCATTTGGAACCGTTCATCATGGCCCTACGAAAACTCTGACTCTTATCTTTCTTCGTGCCTTCGCGGCTTCGCGCGAGTCAATTCGACTCCCATTGCCGGTGGCAAGCATCCTGGGTGGATAAAAAAGGCCTCATGGAACTCTCGTTGAAGAAAGCTCCATGAGGCCATTCGATTGTCGATGACAACCCTGTTTCGCTGGCTCAGGAGGCCGCCTCAAACCGCTTGGCAACCTCATCCCATCGCACGACGTTCCAGAAAGCAGCGATGTAGTCAGGACGGCGATTCTGATAGCGCAGGTAGTAGGCATGCTCCCACACATCCAGCCCCAGGATCGGCGTGCCACCGATTCCCGCAACGGCCTGCCCCATCAACGGACTGTCCTGATTGGCCGTCGATCCAATCGCCAACTTGCCATTCTGAACCACCAGCCAAGCCCATCCACTTCCAAAACGAAGCGCAGCGGCATTGCTGAATGCTTCCTTCATCTTGTCGAATCCACCCAAGTCTCGATCGATTGCTGCGGCCAAGGCACCCGATGGAGCTCCACCACCGTTGGGCCCAATCACCGTCCAGAACAACGCGTGATTGGCATGGCCGCCACCGTGATTGCGCACGGCACCACGCTTCGCCTCCGGAACCGATGCCATATCAGCAATCAGCGCCTCGACCGTCTTGGATTCCAGATCGGTTCCCGCAATCGCCTCGTTCACCTTGGTCACGTAGGTCTGATGATGTTTGGTGTGATGGATCTCCATCGTCTGTGCATCGATATGAGGTTCCAGCGCGTTGTAGGCATAGCTCAGTGCAGGAAGCGTATAGGCCATCTAAAAAACTCCTTACAGGAAACGTTTCGAAATCCAGCGACCGCAAGGTGATATCTGGTTGCCTCCACCAAAGAGACAAGCCGCCACCCCCGTATTTCCCTGGCTCCCGTCGCGACTCCAAGGCAGGACCAGCGGTACCTGCTCCTGGGAAAGCGCGCCGCAATCCACCGACACGATGCGGAAGCAAAAAGACGCCTTTTAGTGTAGGCGCTCCCTCAACCCTTGCCAGGGCGGTGTCGCCACCCCTTCGGATCTCCTTGAGGAGTTTTCGAGATTTGGGGAACTAAATGCGGTGGTTTCCTGTTCGGCAGTCCGCCTTCAGACAGGGAACCACCACGCGTGCCGCTCTTGGAAAACCATGACTCATGGCAGCAGATTCCCCCAAGCCAGATACGAGACTCTAGCTCCCTCCCCTCCAATCACTCGACCCCCAATCGCTTCACTTGCCGCTGGAAGGAGGTGGATTCGAAAGCGACCGGCGGTACTGATCGAATTGACGCCGGAGATTCTCTGGAGCCGGCATGCGAACCCCCGATTCCCGCATCCCGCGCAGCTGATCCAAGCGACGATCCACCTGTCGGGCGTCGCCTCGACGAGGCACCAAGCCAAGCGCCTGAAGCTCCTTCTCGAACTTCTTCTGCTGCTCTGGATCGCTCATCGCCTGCTCCCTGGCCGACTCCCAGCGATCCAAAAACTTCCTCAAATCCTGCTCGCTCCAGTGCAGCTTCTTCAGCAATTCGGGATCCGGTTGCTGCCGCTGGCGACGCAACGCTTCCAGCGCCAAATCGGTCGCTTTCTTCGCGTACTCCAGGTTCGCCGGGTCAGCAACATTCTCGATTGGTTCGGTATCCTGCCCGGCCCCTTGGTCTCTGGGTCCACCATCCGCATCAGCCATGCCTGGTGCACCCTGACCCGATGCGTTGCCTCGAGAACGACCACTGGCGGATGCTCCCGCTGGCCCTGTCTTCTGGCCACCACCGGTCGATCCATCCCCTCCCTTGGCTCCCGATGCACCCGCCGCTTCCTGCGATCCCTCCGAACCGGCCTGCTTGCCCGAAGAGGAGTCTCCTGATCCGGCAGAACCAGTCGATTTCTCGCCCGGCTCTCCTCCCTTCCCTTCTTCAGACATCTTGCCGGATCGATCATTCGATTGAGCTTGACTGGGTTTCTCGGACGTAGGATCCCCACTGGAAGCAGCATCGCCAGATGGCTTGTCAGCTCCTGATCCTTCGGTCTGGCCACCTTCCTGAGAAGTTCCACTTGAACCTTCCGAAGCCCCTTCTTGCTTGCCCCCCTGCGAATCGCTCGATGCACCGCCCGACTCACCGGCCCCCTCTTGCTTGCCCTTCGATCCATCCGACGATCCCTTCGATCCATCCGACGATCCCTTCGATCCATCCGACGATCCCTTCGATCCATCCGACGATCCCTTCGATCCGCCTGACGATCCCTTCGATC
>JBJSWM010000736.1:0-4198 GCA_046085865.1 Pirellulaceae bacterium | reverse complement strand
CCAAGACAGGGACCACGACTCTCCAGAGTCTCCTTTTTTCCTGTCACTCTGGCATCGACTATCTGGGTAAGGCAAGAGCGTATCCAGGGCAAATGAACTGTCGTTCGCAGGAGATCTACCATTTGCTGCAACCGCTGCTTTGGAATGTAGGCGAACCTTGGGACCCAACTGCGTTGAGAAGGCGATGGGAAGCTGTACTACAGGCACGCGATCCGTCCAAGGTGCTCGTGGGGTCTTGGGAAGGGCTTGGCAACTCACTTCTTGCAGACTATTGGGAGGCACTGCGCCGCGTGACGGCAACCTTCGGGAGATGCCGGTTGCTGATCTGTCTTCGCAATCCGATTACCCTGGTACCATCGATGTACCTCCAAGCGTTGCGGGGGCGACACAGTGCCAGCCATCGCAACGTTTTTGGGAATCACTGGTTTTTGGACATCGAACAGTGGATCGCCCGATGGCGAGATACGGGTGGATTGGACCGCCTGTTGTCGTATGCAGAACGGATCCGGGGCTCGACGGAACTGTTAGGCGCCGAGAATGTTCTGGTCCTGCTGTACGAAGATCTTTGCCAGGATCAAGATCAATTCGTTCGCGCGATATGCCAGTTTCTTGGAGTGGACGAGGCGGAAGGGCTGGAGCACGTTCAGCAAGGGCACCTCCATACGCGCATCAGCCAAGATCAAATCGAGTTCCTTCGCCGTGTCGAGCGATCCTTTGTTTGGCGCTGGTGGTTGAATAGAAAGAGCCCGAAATCGCAGCGACAGGTTTTGGACGACCACGCGGGAGACGGGGCTCCTGCGAGGATGGAGCTCCCCCCCCAATGCGTCGGCGTTGTCGCCGATGCAACGCGGGAAGGGAATCGCTGGTTGAAGGAGCATTACCGACTGGATCTGGAAAAGTATCAGTATCCTCTGTGAGTCGTTTGTGATCATTTAGTCGCCGGAACCCAAGAGGGGAGTGCTGCTGCCTGAAGTGGATGGCGACTCGGTGAGCCATCGGTTCCTGAGAAAGTCCCAAAGCCAGAAATCTGGCGGAAGTTGGTTTACGAATTGCCTCCCAGAGGAGACGTTGGTTGACCGAAATAATTTCTTTGCCTCTGGAATACCACAAGAATCCCTTGGGACCCCTTAAGGCCATTCAGCAAGCTGGCCGATCGGAGTTGGAATGAGCATGCAGGAACAACGCATTCTGATCGAGTGCACACAGACCTTTTTTCGAGGGGGCAATAGTGGAATTCAGCGAGTCGCAAGGAACCTCGCCAATCAGGCACTTCACCTGAAGCACCCAAACTGGGAAATCGTACCTGTGATCTGGGTGGGATGTGGGTTCTGCGCGGTCCGCAAGCCGATTGGTCCCAAGCCTTATATTCTGCTGCGAATTCGGGACTGGATCCGCGCTCGAAGTAATGGTTCGCCAGGCAGGTTGCTCTCGTTACTGATTCGTATTCTGAAGATGCCGCTCAAACTACTCCGGCCCCTGCGACCATGGCGAGGGGGCTGGGACAAGTTGCTTCGGGAAGTGCGAAGGCTGCTGGTTGGGCTCGGCTATTTTCCGATTCGCATTCTCTTTGGACCCATCTTGAAACTGCGGCAAGGGGACTTTGTCCTGCTGGTCGATTCCACCTGGGGCGCTCCCGGTATGATCGAATCGCTTTTCCAAGCTCAGCATGACGCCGGCGTGCGGGTTATCCCGATGCTTCACGATCTGTTTCCTTTGACGATGCCGGAAACTTGCGAAGCGATCACGGTGGATTACTACACCCGCTGGTTTCACTCGGTGGTGCCGCGCGCCGATTTCTTTGTCACCAATTCCAAGTCGACGGGGCGATCTCTGGAAACCTATTTGCAGCAACATCCCGAGATTCGCCCCCGTCCCGTCCTGCATGCCCCCTTCCGGCTTGGTGCCGAACTCGATCTGCTTGATCAGGAAGCGAAGGATCCGGCGGAACTGGAGCCGCTGTGGCAGACTCCTGGGAGGGCGATCCTTGCGATTGGCACGATCGAGCCGCGGAAGAACCATACGTTCCTGCTGGATGTATTCGATCTGCTTCGCTCCCGAGGCGTCGATGTGTCGCTGATTCTCATCGGTCGATTTGGATGGAAGAGCCAGGCGGTGATCGACCGGATCCAAAGTCACCCCGACCTCAATTCGCGACTGCTGCACCTATTCAATGCCAGCGATGCGGTGCTCGCTGAAGCGATCTCTCGCGCTGACTGTCTGGTCTGTGCCTCCCTGGCAGAGGGCTTTGGTCTGCCCGTGGTGGAAGGGCTGATGCGCGGCAATGAAGTGTTTGCCAGCGATATCGAGGTGTTTCGGGAGATTGGGCAGGGGAAGTGCCATTTCTTTCGGCTCGATGACCCAACCGACTTGGCAGATCAGTTGGAACGGTGGTTTATCGAGAAGGACCGCGTCGTCGGCAAGAGGGACAGGTCGCCGTTCCGTTGGCCGAATTGGAAGGAGAGTGCAGAGGAATTGGTGGCTGTGACTTTGTCGCTTTTGCAGGAAATGCCGGGGGAAGATTCCATGAGCCAGACAGCAACCCTTGCCACTTCCGGGGTGGCGGATCATCCTTAAGGAAGGCACGCCGCTGTGCTTTTGTCCCTGTGAGGCGAAGAGCCGTAGAGAAAAACCTTGCGTGATCTGCCAGTAAAGACAATTCATATCGGGCTGGTTCCCGATTTCGTGATGGACGCGACTGAGAAGTCGGGGATCGACTTCTATTCTGCAGCATTGATCCGAGCCTTGTCGCAAACCGACCGATCTCGCAAATTCACTCTCTTTTTGACGCGGGAACGTTGGAAGGAATTTCCCGACCTAGGACCTCACTTCCATCGGGTTCCGATTCCTCGGATCTTTGCCAGCGGCCTGCTGAATATCTTCTGGTATCTCTTCATCCTTCCCTTCCAGGCGTACTGGCATCGAGTCGACCTGTTGCACCTGTTTGCGGGCAATCGACGGATGACCTGGTTTCCCCGAGGGAAGATGCTGGTTACGGTGCATGATGTGTTTCATTACGAACACCAGGAAATCTATTCCTTCCCTCGATTCCTCTTTTTCCGCACGATCATCGCACCCCTCTTGAGACGGCAGAGGCATCTGGTGGCCGACAGTCACGCGACCAAGCATGACATCGAGCGACTGTTGGGAGTTCCGGGCAAGGCGATTGAGGTGATCCATCTGGGGTTTGATGCTCCCAGACTGATGGCTTCCACAACGGAGAACCTAGAGGAGCCGGTACATCGAAAGTACCAGTTGACGCGCCCCTACATCCTTTATGTCTCCGCGTTAGACCACCCTCGAAAGAACCATCTGACACTGCTGGACGCCTACGAGCTCCTGCTCAAGTCCCGTCCTGATGCGCCCGATTTGGTCTTCGTCGGTCCCGACTTTTTTCACGCAGAGACGATCCATCGAGCGATTCAGCGACCATCGCTGGGTGGCAGGGTCCATGCGCTGGGATATGTTCCGGACCAATGGCTTCCGATCCTCTATCGAGAAGCCACGCTATTTGTCCATCCTTCGCCGCTGGCTGCAGACCATCCCAGGCGGCAACCCCTACTCAACGAGAGATCCTCATCGAAGGTGCTGCCTGTCGACAGGTAGCACCTTCGCTTGCCTTTCGATCCTAGATCGAGAAACCTTCTCGATAGCATCCCCACCCCAAGACGATGAGCGGCTGGTTCGCCAGCCGCTACGTGTCCACCCGGAACTTGGCCTGTTGGAATGTTGTGATGGAGCGGCACACTCCTTGAGCCGGAGGACGGAGGGGACCAAGCGTTCTTCGGAAACTCCAAGCGGTCGAGGCGATGCGATGGATCGCTGGAAAAGAGGTCAGGGAGCCAACCTCTTAAACCTGGGAACCGCTCCGTTCGGTCCGCTCCAACGACGGGTGACTGCAGGAGTCCGCATTCGTTGATTGGCCGTCATCGCGTGGCATCAACGGACGCTGCATCAGGGTGTCATACAATCGGAGCAGTTCTCGGATCCCACGATCGCTCTGGTAGCCTTTGGCCTGCTCCAACCCCTTTCGGCTTCGTTCTTCCTGTAGAGCAGGATCCGCCAGCAGCATCGCAATCTTGGCGGCGATGTCTTTCGGCTGCTTGGGATCGAAGAACACCGGAGCCGCTCCACCGATCTCGCGAAAAATCTCCGTATCCGCACATGCCACCGGCAATCCAAACGCCATCGCCTCCACCAG
>JBJSWM010000735.1:0-3283 GCA_046085865.1 Pirellulaceae bacterium | reverse complement strand
GAGGGCCTTTCGTTTTTCATGAGTCTCTAGAACGAGGCTGTCAGCTTGCTTCGAAACTTGGGTTCGATGCGGTCGAAGTTTTTCCTAATGGACCCGATGATCCGCAATTGGAGCGGCTGCCTGATCTGCTTACTGAGCATCGACTGCAACTGGCCGCAATTGGTACGGGGGCTGGGTGGCTGAAGCATCAGTGGTCTTTGAGTTCCTCAGACCCCGAGATTCGTCGCAAGGCCATTGGATTTGTTGAGGGGATCATCGATCGGGCGGGGCCCCTAGGGGCGCCTGCCATCATCGGTTCGATGCAGGGGCGGTCGCAACCTTCGGCAGCACGCGATGGCTGTCTGGAACGCCTGGCCGAGGCTCTGCGCGGATTGTCCCAGCACGCGGCCACTGCTTATCAAACAACACTTCTCTATGAACCGCTCAATCGCTACGAAACGGACCTCTTCTGCCAACTGACTCCTGCGCGGCGTTGGCTGGAGGAAAATGGACTGGACTGCGTACGACTGCTGGCCGACCTTTTCCATATGAATTTGGAAGAGCATCATCCGGCTCAGTCGATCCTGTCCAACGGCTCTGCGATCGGTCATGTCCATCTGGCCGATTCCAACCGGCAGGCGATGGGGCGAGGCCACACCGATCAACGAGCGATCTTGGAGGCGCTTCGGCGTATCGGTTACAACGGCTTCCTTTCGGCCGAGGTTTTTCCGATCCCCAGCCCGATGGTGGCCGCCAAGCAGACGCTGGTGGCGATCGATCAGTGGAGAGGGTGGCTGGATCGTTCCGCCGCTTTCCCCGACGCTCGCTGATCAGCCGCGCATGACGAAGCCGCCATCGACATTCAAGCACTGGCCGGTGATGCTGGCGCCGTGCTGGCTGGCCAGATAGACGATCATCGATGCCACTTCCCGGGTGGTCTGCCATCGCCCCAAAGGGACGACTCTTTGGATCTTGGCCATCGCCCAACTCTCGTAGGACTCCTGCTGGTCGGCTGGAAGACCTTCCTGGGAGGCAGCCCAGACACTGCGGTTAAGCGACGTCTGGACCATGCCTGGATTGACGATATTCACACGCACCTGATAGGGCGCCAGATCTTTGGCTAGGCACTGCATGAAGTTGATATTGGCTGCCTTGCTGGCGCTGTAGGGTGGGTCTGTCTGCGACCCCATCTGCCCCGCTACGCTCCCCAAGAACGTCATCGATCCCCCTCGTTCCCTCCGCATCGGCTCGGCAAACAAATGAGCCACATGCACCATCCCCATGATGTTGACCTGCAAAATCGCATGCCAATCTTCCGGTGAGAGTCGATCAAAAGGGAAACCAAACCGCCCAGAACCAATGGCAGCCGTCAGCACGACGTGGCGGGGAGTCGGCACAGACTGTCGGGTGGCTGTTAGCGCCTCCTCCAACGACTCGATCTTTGTCACATCGACGGAATGAAACTCCCACGCCTCGCTAGTTGATGGTGCTGCACGAGGGGTTGGCCGTTGGCGATCCCAGATCACCACCTCGGCGCCTTCCTCCGCAAAAACTTCCGCCGTCGACCACCCGATGCCCTGGGCGCCACCAATCACGACGACGCGTTGGCCTTCCAGTCCCATTTCCATCGTGCCAATTCCGTTTCTAGCTGCGCAGCGCCAACAACGCGTCTGCTGCCTCGATTACCTGACGCTCTTCTTCCCAACCTCTGCAGGAAAATGCAACGACACGCCTGAGCCTGGTTTCCCGAAATGTACCAGAACCAAGGGCATGCAGCGGGGGGGAGTCGAGTCGACAGGTGTCGATCGGCATCTAAGACGAATGGAGCTCTGGAAAGACTTCGGCATCCAGTGGCAGTCGCCCCAAGAGACTGCGTGTGCGTTCGATGAAGTCGGACTTGTAGTTGGCCACCTGTTGCTCGGTAATTCCCAACAGCTCAGCCACCTCCTTGTTCGTTTTCCCTGCCACCAGCAGCAGCTCCATGCACTGCAGCTTTCCCCAGTCCCTTTTGCTCTTCCACTTTTGAATCTGGGTGCTGAGGGCTTCACGAAGAGCCGACTCTTCGAGACGCCGCTGTTCGTCGCTTCTCGCGTGAGCGCTAGCGCGCTGGTCGCGTCCGGCGATCTGCCATTCGGACCCAAGCGAGCTATTCGATCCAGGCCGACTGGGGCGGACCAGTCGGGGGCGTCTTCCTGCCTTGCGAAGCTGGTCGGTAAGTTTGTAGGAGCAGATCGAAAACAGATAGGCTTCCAGAGGCCGCCGCGCGTCGTAGTTGGGGAGACTGGTCAGCAAGCCGACAAAGGCTTCCTGGACGATATCTTCGGCCAGTGCACGATCGTGGATCCGCTGTAGCACGTAGGCCAAAAGCCGCCCCTCGTACTGCTCGATCAATTCCTGCCAGGCCTGTGCATCCCCTTGCCGAATCTTTCCTATCAATCCGGCGTCAGCGACTTCCTCAGGACTAGGCTGTTCAGGCGTCGTCACGGAAGAACCTCATGACCCGTCGGCGATGAGATCGAACCGGTTCGCCGCCTCCTCAGCCATCCGACGCTTCGCAAAAGACCGCTGGACATGCCGATCGAACCGAGGCATGCCAGAGCCGCCAAGGCGACTGTTTGCGTCCGTTCCCGACGCTTCGACTCTTCGCTCCAGAGCTGCACCAAGCGACGATCGGACGGCGGTATCTCCAGAAGAAGCCACGCTTGATGGTAGGTGGCCCCTGAGGCATGTAGCGTGGCATCAAAAGGTGGTTGATCGAACAGCCAGTGTTTTCGGATCCACTGGGGTGTCAGTTGCTGGATCGCCTGGGCGGACCCGCCGACCAGGACGTGCTGATCCAAGTAGTGTCGTACGACTTCCATCAATCGTTGGTCGCCGCTGGCTAGACTTTCTGCCAACGATTCGGCCGGCAGGCAATCGACCGCCAGGCGGTGCGTCTTTTCGCGAAGGGCAGGACTTTGTGCGATCCACTCGGGGAGATCATCGGAAAGGAGTCGTTGGTGGTCGCTTTGCTGACTGGTGGCACCTAGGCGATCCTCGGTCAAACTTTCTGCGAAACGCGCCGACTCGGATCCGGCTTTTGCGTCGTTCGGCTGTAGTTGTCTTTGGTTGCTGGCCAGGAGCGGCAGGGAGTCGCCTTGAGGCTGGTCCTCGCCAGGACGCCGCGAGACGGGGTTCGATCGCGGGGCGATTCCTTGGTTGGACGAATCGCCCGACTGGAGTGCCTGGAGCCGCTGTTGCAACTGCGGCGTTTGCCATCCTTTTTGGAACAGGTCAAAGGCGAAAGTGATCGTCACACGGCCGG
>JBJSWM010000734.1:0-8500 GCA_046085865.1 Pirellulaceae bacterium | reverse complement strand
GGAATCTCGCCAAATTGAACGCTCTTGCAACCGAAGAACAAACCGTTCAGATCGACCATTTCGAACGACATGGTGTTGGCCAAAGGGCGGGTCGACGTGTCGTCGGAACTGATGTTGCTACCCCCGTTACCACGGTAGCTGGCGGGAACACGAAGGGTGATGCCGTTGTAGTTGTAGGTGTCTTTCAGGGCCATGCTGGGGCACTTGAAGACACTCAGATTCGTCTCACACGCAGCGCGATTGGGACTATTGACTGCATCCCAATTCCCCAGTCCGCTCTCCTGGAACAGCAGGGTGTTGTGCAAATTGGTCTGCTCGACGTAGGGAAGAATCAACGCACTCCAGAGCGTCCCGTGGGTGTTCCAACCGAAGGGCAGCCCCTTGAAGGAAGACTCGTAGTTCATCATCGCCAAGCCGATCTGCTTGACATTATTACTGCAGCTCATCCGGCGAGCTGCTTCGCGGGCAGCCTGGACGGCGGGGAGCAGCAAACCGACCAAAATCCCAATGATGGCAATCACCACAAGCAATTCGACAAGCGTAAACGCTGGTCGCATCCGAGAGGGAACAGAACGATTCACGCGACTTCCTCCTGCAAAGCGATGAATAAGGGCAATTAATCCCAGCAACGACGGGATTTTAACGGATGCCCGCCAAGCGATGGTGAGGATTCGATGAAGAAAGCAGGCGAGAAGTTCATCGGATCGTGATTTGGTTTCCCGACCGGCGCATTTCTCCAGGTTGCTTCAGTTTGACGTTGCCGGTTCCTTGGGGTATGGTGAAAAGGATTCCCTTGCGCCTAATGCAAGGGGATTTCCCGCCTCAAGGCTTGCGGTCGCTGGGGACATGGGCTCGCTGTCTGTCATCTCAGAAAAGCGGTTCCGGTTTTGCTGCGACCATTCGCCCCAGGGGTTCTGCCCCTAGGATTTGCATCCATCGGTTCTCACTCCTGAGAGCGTTGCCATGATTGGTTGTTTCGCACTTCCCTCGCTGATGTCCCGCACTGCGGATTCTCGCGATTCGCATTTCTCCCAGTTGCTCAGCTCTTTTGGGCCCATGTCGATGATAGCCGCTTGGCTCCTGCTCTTGTTCGGCACCTCTTCGTTTGCGGAGGAGGCAGCCGCGCCGGTCGAAACGGTCAGCTACCAGAAAGATGTCCTACCGATTTTCCGTGCCCATTGTGTCGGCTGCCACCAGCCTGCCAAAGCGCAAGGTGGATTGGTGATGACCGACTTTGCCAAACTATTGGCGGGTGGGGAATCAGGAGAGGCAGCGATTGTTGCAGGGAATATCGAGGCAAGCCATCTGCTCGCGGAAATCGTGCCGGTCGATGGCAAGGCGGAGATGCCCAAGAACGCACCACCGCTGACCGAGGCTCAGATCGATCTGATCCGTCGCTGGATCGCTCAAGGGGCCATCAACGATCTGGTGGAGCGACCAGCACCGTTTGACGCACAGCATCCACCGGTCTATCGACAAGCTCCTGCGATCCCTTCGATCGATTTTTCGCCCGATGGCCAGTGGATGGCGGTGGCTGGCTACTACGAAGCGCTTGTCTTTCAGGTCGCCGACGGGTCGCTAAAGACCCGCTTGGTCGGCGTATCGCCACGAGTGGAGTCGGTCCGTTTTTCGCCCGATGGGACGCGGTTGGCGGTCGCTGCCGGTTCCCCGGGGCTGTCGGGAGAGATCCAGGTTTGGGATTGGCAAGCCGGCCAGCTGACTCTGAGTCAGTCGGCAGGTTTTGATACTCCCTTTGGCCTCAGTTGGTCCGGCGACGGAAAGCTGCTGGCCTACGGTTCCACCGACAATGTCGTTCGCGCGATCGATGCGGCCACAGGCCAGCGTGTGCTCTATCAGGGAGCCCACGAGGACTGGCCCCGCGCGACGGTCTTCACGGTCTCTGGCGAGCATCTGATATCTGCTGGTCGCGACATGACGGTGAAATTGACCGAGGTAGCTACCGAACGGTTCATCGACAACGTGACCTCGATCACCCCGGGCGCATTGCGAGGCGGGATCAGCGCTTTGGCACGCCATCCTCTCAGGGATGAAGTGCTGGTGGGTGGATCGGATGGATCTCCGAAGCTCTACCGCGTCTTCCGGCAGACTGCACGGCAGATTGGGGATGATGCCAATCTCCTGAGAAAGCTTCCAGAGATGCCGGGCCGGATCTTCTCGGTGGCGATCAGCCCTGACGCCAAGTATCTAGCCGCCGCCAGCACGCTGGATGGCCGCAGTCAGGTGCGTGTCTGGAGCTATGACATCGAGGGGCAATTGCCCGAAGAGATCAAGGCGATTCAGGCCAAGCGAGTTATGGCTCGGTCGGCGGCCGAAAAGACGAAACTGGATCAATACGTAACGACCGAACCGCAGCCCATCGGAACGTGGGAGGTGCCTGCGGCCGTCTATGCGATCGCCGTCGACAACCAGGGACGCTTGGCAGCGGGAGCCACCGATGGCCACCTGCGTCTTTGGGAGATCGCCTCCCAGAAGCCACTGGCTGACTTTTCGGTCGTCCCGGCGCCATCGGGTGCCCAGGCGGCCACCGAGGATCACTTTGCTGCCGACTACCGAAAGCACTTGGATGCACTGCCTGCCGAGCCATTGGTTCCTCTCGCGACTCCTCCCCGTTCGATCGATCCATCGACGTTGACCAAAATCTCCGTTCTTCCAGAAAAAATTGATCTGCTCGCATGGCACCACTCCGCCCAGTTGATCGTGCTGGGAGAGACGGCATCGGGCGAGTCGATCGATGTGACTCACCTAGCGACCTATCCCGCCGAGAACCCGCTGGTTCGCGTCTCTCCGTTGGGCGTTGTCCGACCGATCGGCGATGGCGATGGGGCGCTGGAGATGAAGGTGGGCAGTCTGGCGGCCACTGTGCCATTGCATGTGGAAGCCTCGTCGATCAGTCCTGTCGACTTTGTTCGGGATGTCAATCCGGTCCTGTCGCGACTGGGATGCAACCAAGGAACCTGCCACGGAGCCCAGGCCGGAAAGAACGGCTTCAAACTGTCTCTGCGAGGTTACGACCCGCTTTACGATGTCCGCGCCCTGACCGATGACCTTGCCGCTCGCCGAGTGAATCTGTCTTCGCCTCACGAATCATTGATGCTCTCCAAGCCACTGGGGACGGTGCCTCATGCGGGCGGCACGCTGATCCAGCAGGGAGATCCGGCCGCTTCAGTGATCGAGCAATGGATTCGCCAGGGAGCACCGCTGAAGCTGGATACGCCGCGCGTGGTCAAACTGGAGGTGCAACCGGCCAACCCGATCGCGCAGTTGGAGGGAGATCTTCGCCAGATGCGGGTGATCGCTACCTACGCCGACGGCAAGCAGCGCGATGTGACTCAGGAAGCCTTCCTCGAGAGCGGCAATTCGGAAGTGGCGATCCTAGCAGGTCGCGGTCGCGTCCAGGCAGTCCGCCGTGGCGAAGCGCCCCTGCTGGCACGTTTTGAAGGAGCTTACGCTGCCACCACGCTGACGGTGATGGGCAATCGCGAAGGATTCGTCTGGCAGGAACCTCCCGCGTGGAACGCGATCGACCAGTTCGTGGCTGCCAAGTGGCAGCGGATCAAAACGCTTCCGTCGAATGTCTGCAACGATGCCGAATTCATCCGCCGCGTCTACCTGGATCTGGTCGGTCTGCCACCGACAGCCGAACAGGTCCGCGCGTTCCTCTACGACCCACGAAGCACTCAGGAGAAGAGACGAGTTCTGATCGAACAGCTGCTGGTCAGCGATGAGTATGTCGACCACTGGACCAATAAGTGGTCTGATCTCCTGCAGGTCAACAGCAAGTTCCTTGGCAAAGAAGGAGCCCAGGGTTTCAAAGACTGGATTCGTGGTCAGATCGCAGCCAACACGCCCTACGACAAGTTCGTCCAATCGATCGTCACTGCCTCCGGCTCCAACCGCCAAAACCCGCCTGCTTCCTACTACAAGATCCTCCGGACTCCAGAGGAGATCCTGGAGAACACATCGCATCTCTTCCTGGCGGTGCGATTCAACTGCAACAAATGCCATGACCACCCCTTCGAAAAATGGACGCAGGACCAGTATTACCAGACCGCGGCCTACTTCGCGCAGGTGGGTCTGAAGAAGGATCCGGAAAGCGGCGACAAGGCGATTGGTGGGACGGCGGTCGAAGGGGCCAAGCCGCTTTGGGAAGAGGTCTTCGACAAGCCAGACGGGGAGATGACTCACCAGCGCACTAGCGCCGTCGCTCCGCCCCAGTTCCCCTATCCGGTTGCCGTGGAGGCGACGGAGCCGACTCCTCGAAGAACGCAGTTCGCCACCTGGCTTACCAGCCCCACGAATCCCTATTTCGCTCGCAGCTACGTCAACCGACTCTGGGGCTACTTGCTGGGAACGGGTTTGATCGAGCCGCTGGATGATATTCGCGCCGGCAATCCGCCAAGCAACCCCGAGCTGCTGGCTTACCTCGAAAAGGAATTCATCGACCATAAGTTCGATGTGAAGCATGTGCTGCGACTGATCTGCAACAGCCGAACCTATCAGTTGTCGCTGGAGTCGAATGACTGGAACAAGGATGATGGGCTCAATTACTCGAAGGCCAAAGCGCGGCGATTGCCGGCCGAAGTCCTCTACGATGCGGTCCATCGCGTCACTGGGACTAGGTCCGAGATCCCAGGTCTGGCCGCAGGTGCCCGAGCTGCCTCGTTAGCCGATGCCGATGCCCAGTTGCCAGACGGCTTCCTCAACAACTTGGGCCGTCCCGTCCGTGAGAGCGCCTGCGAATGCGAACGCTCCAACGACCTGCAGCTGGGTGGAGTGATGGCGCTAGTCAGCGGACCGACGATCGGATCGGCGATCGGTGCCCCCCAGAACGATCTCCATCAACTGGCTCAGTCGACCGAGGATCCCAAGGCGATGATCGCCGAGCTGTTCCTGAGGGTGCTGAACCGGCCGGCGACCGACGCCGAGATCGCCATCGCGGAGAAGACGATCGAGCGAGTGCAGAGCGACCATCAGCAATTGGTTCAGGCGCTCACCGAGAAAGAAGCATGGTGGATGGAAGAGAAGGCGAAGCGCGAGCAAGAGCGGCTGAAGAATCTGGAAACCGCTCAGCAGGAAGCTGCTGCCCGCACCGAAGAGATCAAGCCGGAGAGGGAGCGGTTGGAGAAGGAACGGACCGACCGGATCGCTGCGGCCGAAGCTGCCAAGAAGCAGTACCTCGACCAGCTTTCCGAGTCGTTCCATCAGTATCTGACCACCAAGGCGGCGCCGACTTCCTGGATTCCGCTGGCAGCAACCCAGCTCTCGACCACTCAGGGAGGCAAACTGATTCCGCAAGCGGATCGATCGATCCGCGCGGAAGGATCGCAAGAGAAAGGGATCTACCAAGTCAGCGCTCAGCCAGGCGTTTCACGCATCACGGGAGTGCGATTGGAAGCCCTGCCGGTTCCGGAGATTCCTGGGGGCGGTCCTGGGTTGCCACCCAACGGCAATTTCGTTGTGACCGAACTGGAAGTGGTCGCGGGACCGATTTCCGATCCCAAGCAGCGAACGCCGCTGAAGTTTGCCAAAGGACTGACCGATTTCGATCAACCAGGCTTCTCTGCCGGGGCACTGATCGACGGGAAGAACAACGATCAGGGGGGCTGGGCAGTGGCGGAAACCGGTTCGGTGGAACACTGGGCGGTCCTACAGCTAGACAAACCACTTGACTTGCCTGCCGATTGGGTGCTCGAATTCAAACTGCACCAGGTGCATGAAGCGAAGGATCATCGCCTGGCAAGGTTCCGATTGAGCGTCACAGGGGCCGAGGGAGATCTGCCGCTGGGACTACCCGAAACGCTTTCGGCGCTCGCTCGAATGTCGAAAGAAGACCGAACCGGAGCGGCGTTGGAAGGGGGACTGGCGTACTTCCGAAAGGTTGATCCAGGCATCCGGGAAAAAGACGCTGCCATCGGTGCTGCGTCCGCTCCCGTGCCTCCAGATGAACCCTTGGTGGCCATCAACAAGCGAATCGAACGACTACAGCAGCCGATCGGCGACGATTCGGCCCTGCTCCGTCTGCGAAGTGACGTCGAACAGAGTGCGATCCAGGTCAAGCAGGCGCGGGTGACCGTGGCGGAAGATTTGACCTGGGCATTGATCAACAGTCCGGCTTTCCTCTTTAATCACTAGGAGTCCTCACATGTGGTGCTTGCAAGGATCGGCTGGACGGGATCTGTGCGATCGTCATCTGCAACCGACGCGGCGCGATGTCCTGCGAGTCGGCGGTGCCGGAATGCTCGGCCTGTCACTTGGATCACTCCTTCGGCTCCAAGCCGCCTCGGCCTTGGAAGCCAATCGCGGCGGACCAGGGTGGGGCCGCGCCAAACGGATGATTCTGGTCTACCTCCAAGGTGGCCCCAGCCATCTGGACCTCTGGGATCCAAAGGAAAATGTTCCGGATAACGTGAAGAGCGTTTTCCAGAACATCCCGACGAAGATCCCCGGCATTCAGTACACCGAGAATCTCCCCAAGCTAGCGCAAATCAACGACAAGTTCACGATGATTCGGTCGATGAGCTACACGCCCAATGGGCTGTTCAATCATACGGCTGCGATCTATCAGATGATGACCGGGTACACCACCGACAAGGTCAGCCCATCAGGCCAACTGGAACCGCCATCGCCCAAGGACTTCCCGAATTTCGCCTCCAACATCATCCGGCTTCGCCCGGCCGATGAACCGATGCTCCCGTTCGTGATGCTGCCGCGTCCCCTTCAGGAATCGAATGTGGTTGGCAAGGGCGGAACGGCAGGGTTCCTAGGCAAAGCCTTTGATCCCTACACCCTGTTTCCATCGGGCGATGACATGGATATGTCGAAGATGGAGCGGATCAATGTCAGCGACCTACAGCTGCGGCCTGAAGTCTTTTCGGTGCGATTGCAGCGACGAGCCGAGTTGCGGGATTTGATCAACCAGCAGATGCCTAAGATCAACGAAGCAGTCGAAAACTATCAGCTCGATCAGTACTTCGATCAGGCTCTCTCGCTGATCGTCTCCGGTAAGGCTCGCGACGCCTTCAGCCTCAGCGAGGAATCGGATACCCTGCGGGACGCTTACGGCAGGAATACCTTTGGGCAAAGCTGCCTGCTGGCGCGACGATTGGTCGAAGCCGGGACGCGAGTCGTGGAAGTCATCTGGCCGAAGGTTGCCAACAGCGATAACCATTCGTGGGATCACCACGTCGACCTCAGCAAGCGGATGAAGAACCAGTCGGGCCCGATGCTGGATGCGGGGCTTTCGACCTTGATCGCCGATCTCGATGATCGCGGGCTGCTGGAAGATACCTTGGTGGTTGCGGTCGGCGAGTTCGGTCGATCGCCGCAGCGCGGCGTTAGCACCAGCGGCAACGGCAACAGCGACGACGGACGCGATCACTGGCCTTACTGCTACACCAGCGTCATCGCCGGCGCAGGGATTCGTCGCGGCTATGTGCATGGGGAGAGCGACAAGACGGCCAGCGCACCGATCTCCGATCCGGTCCATCCCGGCCAGCTTCTGGCGACGATCTATCATGCCTTCGGGATCGATCCCGAGACGATTGTCTACAACCACCTGAACCAGCCGCGCGAACTGGTCAAAGCTCAAGCCGTCACCTCGCTCTTCGCGTGACGAACTCGCACGCCACCCTAGGTGGTGGCGCGTTGGAAAAATGGAATGAAACCAGAAAGGCACAGACTCGCTCTCTGTGCCTTTCTTGGTTTCTTGTTCGACCAAATAGAAGTCAGCAGTGAATCCGCTCTAGGAAACTGCATGCTCGGTCGCTCTCGTGTGGATCTCACAGAAGCACAGAGGCACAGAGAAAGACCTTCGACTCACCGATCGCCAAGAGATGCCTGGCTTGCGAATCGGACGGGCGCAATTCAGCATGCCTCGCCACTGGCATTTGAAGGCGTTTCGAGACTCAATGGGTCTCGATCAAGCTGCTCCAGATTTTCCCCCTTCTCCGTGCCTTCGTGACTCTGAGCGATCATCCGTCCAGAAGCGAATGCTGTCGGTCAACGAGTCGCTGCACGAAGACGATGATTTCAAAAATCGCACGGTCGTTCACTTCGGTGCACCGACTAGCTATGCGTCAACGCGTAGGCAATTGAAATGGATTCATTCAATCCAATCGACCAAGTTGCAAAATCGTGTCCACCAGCAAGTGTTTGGCTATTCACCGGAACATTGGCGGAACGAAGCCAGTTTTGGAGGCGTTTCATATAGCTACGCATTGCCTTTGGTTCTCTTGATCCAGAACGAAAGTAAAAACTTACTTCCGATAAATCCGCCTCTGGTTGAACGTCAAAATGGGTGATTGGCCTACCCGCAATCGAGAAGGAAAAAATTTTTCCATAAATGTCGGGATGAAGTATTCCCATCGAAGCAGCAAACGCTCCACCGCATGAGTATCCGAAGACCGCTGATTGACGGCGCGAATGTTGAAGGCCGATCGCTCTGGTTGCCCACTCCGTAACTGTGTTGACGAAAAAAGCC
>JBJSWM010000733.1:0-2029 GCA_046085865.1 Pirellulaceae bacterium | reverse complement strand
CGACTCCAGGTTCCAGTTGGACCCTACAGCCAACCGAACCGTCGGGCAGCAGAGTGAGCCGCCTCGAGTCAGCCTCCCACGGAGGGCGAATTGGGAAGTGGAAGGTCCTGGCAATCGCCTGGGGCACGAGCGCCCTGGCCGTATGGCTGCTACCAGGTTGGTTGGGGCCTGCGACCGATCTGCTCCCTTACCTCTGGGGCATGCCACTGGGTATCGCAATGACCTGGTGGATGGATCGGCGCGACGACCAGCCCGATGTCCACTGGTTCTCCAGCCATTCCCTGGCATGGGCCGCTTTCGCGGGATGGTTGCACCTGATGGCCAATGGCGGATGGTTCACTCCAGGGGTCGCTCACCTGCTGATCCTCGTCAGCGCGTTGGCAGCCAGTTCGATGGTGCTTCCGGCCGGGACCGAAATCCCAGGCAGCCAGCAGTTGGAGGGACATCCACTGCTTCGCATCGGAACCCGCATTGGGTTTCTTGCCTTGGTCCTGCTGCTATGGTTCTCTGATTGGCGCCCTTCCATGGCGCTGCTCCGCTGGAAGATGCAATCGCCCCCGACGGTGGAAGCGATGGAGCGAGGTGCCCTGCTGGCAGCTCAAGAAGACCCATGGGATCCGATGCCTCGCCAAGTGCTCGCGCAATCGATCTGGCAGCAGATTGCCGCTCAAGCGGCCAATGGGAATCCTGTTCCCCCCGAGCGACTCGAGGCATACCAGCAGGCCTGCCAACAATGGCTGGCAAGCGATCCAGCCTCCTGGCAGCCCCGAATCGATCTGGGGCATCAATCGCTGGAATTGGCGGGGCTGATCCCCGATGGCCCCTTCGGACCCCAGGCGCTGAGGTACTATCAGGGGGCGATCGAGCGATACCCGAACGAGGTTGCGGTCCATCTCCAGACGGCGATGGCGTCGGTGCTTCTCGGTGATCTGGAACTGGCCAACACTTCGCTGAAACAAGCAGAATCGCTCGACACCAGCACCCAGCACCGCGATCGGCGGCTGAAAGCTGCGTTGGTCTACTTGCCAAAATCCTGGGATTCTTCGATTTCTAGTCGCACAGAGATCCCCTTCGTCCGTCCCAACCCCGGCTCCCCCTGGGTGCTGGGCGAACCGGCCGCAGCGCTGATTCGTAGCATGCTTGAGAGGCTTGCAATTCCACGCCCAACCATTTCGCAGGAACTGCAACCCGCCACCGGTCCCTGAGCCTTCGCGTTACGGTTCGACCGGATGTGGCTGCAACGCGAAAAAGCCTCCTACTTCCCTGAAACTTCCTATCTGTCCTCAGCGACCTGCGCCATGCGAACCCTACTGCTTTCTCTGCTCATCGGATTGACCGGTCTGGGATTTGGATATCTGAAGTACCAGAAGGCGTTCGAAGGGGTCAGGGAGTCGTTTCAGGATCCCAAAGAACGTCTGGCCGAAAAAATGCGCGCGGCGGGAATGGCGATTCCCCAAGGCGACGTTTCTGATCGCATCGGAAAGGCAGAGATCGTCAACGGAAAGGTCCATGACTTCGGCACGATGGCATTCGGCAGCTCGCGCAACCACCGCTTCGTCGTCAAAAACGCCGGTACTGGACCACTGAGCCTGGAAGTGCTCTCTAGCACTTGCAAATGCACGATTGGCGAACTGGAGAAATCGGTGCTCGCCCCGGGGGAAGAGACGGGGGTTGAACTGACGTGGACCGCCGAAAGCATGCTGCGGGATTTTTCGCAGACAGCCACCATCCGAACCAGTGACCCCGATCAGGAAGAAATCCAACTCTCCGTTCGAGGCTTCATCGGTAGCAGCTTGGTGGTCGATCCCATTCGCATCCTGATCGGTGACGTCTCCTCCAAAGATCAGACCCTTCGCAAGACGACGCTCTACAGCTACTACGAGAAGCCGCTGGAGGTCGAGGAAATGACATGGGCCGATCCCAATACGCGCGATCGAGTCCATTTGACAGCCACCGTCCGACCGCTGTCCGCCGGGGAAGTGGAACAACACAAAGACGCCAAATACGCCGCCGATATCGAAGTCCAACT
>JBJSWM010000732.1:0-708 GCA_046085865.1 Pirellulaceae bacterium | reverse complement strand
ACGCCGCAGCGAGCTTCTCCCTAGGTGCCCACAGAATTCCGTATAAGCGGTTGTTTGGAAGGAGCATCCCTGGCTGGACAACATAGATCGAATCAGGAGAAAGTCCGATCCCCACGACGATCAACTCTTCGCGTTTACCCTCAAGATTGGCTGCAATGCGATCACCGAGTCGAAGTCGATGGGCCTGAGCGAAAATTTCGCTGACGACCACCTCGGTCTGCTCGGCCATCACAGGTAGTCTTCCCTGTCGCACATACAAGCCGTTGATTTCTAACTGCTGTTCTGGTTCGATCGAGACCAAGCGTGCTGAGGCTGGCTGGAGCATCTCGGGGAAATCCAGCAAGACATGCTTTTCCACCCGGCCCGACGCGCGCTGGATGCCCCGTATTTGCTGAATCCGTGTTAGCAACTCCTCGGGGGCTCGCACCAACGGTGCCCAAAGATGCGCAAAGGAGTACTTGGTGTAATAACGATCTTGGCTAGCTTCGAGCGACCGCATGGTCGTCATCGACATGATCAACGTCGCGATGCCGCAAGTCAAAAGCACCACAATTGCCAGTCCCTGTTTCCAGTGGCTACCGAGTTCCCAGAGCAAGAGTCTGGAGATGGCACGCATCGGCGGTTCGCTTTCCTTTCTAGGTCACCAAACCACTTGACTTGCAGAGGCGACTTGCGGATTGATTTTGATATTGGCGATTTGACCATCAG
>JBJSWM010000731.1:0-8106 GCA_046085865.1 Pirellulaceae bacterium | reverse complement strand
GTCGCCATCCACCGCCGACCCCTAGGATTTGGATCGCCGGCCAGCAGGCCACCTTCTGATTTCTTCGCCTAGCTCCGCGAACCACTTCTTCATCCAGTCGACTCGAAGCGACCATCGAACCAGTTGTGAAACGTACGCTAGCGCAACGAAGAAGAGGAGAAAATTGAATAGCTGTCGGGGCCAACCTCGTATCCATGGATAGTAGTGGGGCGTCAGCCAATCTCGCACGGGCATGTGGCAGAGAAAGACCCACAGCGTATTTCCGGCAAGAAAACGAATCGATCGGTTTTCAGTGGCTTTGGCAAAAAGAAGTACCGCGATGCTGGTGAAAGCCAAGTAGAGGCAGCTGATGTGGACGGATGTCACCAGCGAGCTGACCAACTGGGAGCTGGTTGGTATGCGGCCAAATGGATTGGAATGGGTGATGCCCATCGACTGCACGATGTAGTGATTGCCCAGCAGCATGGTGGCGGCGACCATCGCAACAGGGAAGGATGCGGACGGCCATCGCCGTCGGCTAGCGGCTTGAGAACTCAAATCGGACGTGGAGAGAAGGCAATCGCTTTCGCCCAAGAGTCTCCCCATCAGGAAGACGGAGATCCAGTTCGTGACGCTCATGTATCCGTTGTAATCTCGTTGCAGCCATAACCATCCCGCTCGTGTCAGGATTTCCGTCCCAAGACCGATTGATAGTGTGATCCAATTCAACGGGATCCATCGGAGAAGGACTGCCCAAAGACAAAGTAGATGAAAATACATTCCGACATACCATGTTGATGGATTGGCGGGAAATGCATTCTCCCAATAGACGTTCAGGCCTAAGAGATAGGGAAGGTAATTCGATTCCTGCAGGTCTCCTCGGGTAAACCAGTGGATCACGCTGAGCACCATCGAGAGAACGATACCGAGGTAGGCCATTTCGAAGAAACGTTCAAAAATCACGCGGCGGCCTCGCCGCTTCTCTTGCGCCAGAGTGAAAGCGGTCACGAAGACGAAGAAAGCAACTCCCAGCTGTTTGGCGTTGATTGGACTGAAGAGTCTGGGAAGCATCGATTCGCCCCCGGTATGCCCGAAGACAATAAGCTGCATTCCAACGACTTTCAGCCAGTCGATCCATGGCTGTTTTGGCGTGCCATCCTGTCGGCATGAATCCGCACCGCTGTGTGTTCGTGTTCGGGTGGCCGGTTGTGGATCGGTCATTTGGAAGCCGGCTGCGGGGTGGCATGGAGTGATTGACTGACTGGCGGCGCAGGGAGGTGTTTGACAAATCGTGCTGGATTTCCTGCCATCATCACCTTGGGTGGAACCTCGCTGGCGACAACCGATCCGGCCGCCACCATGGCACCCTGTCCGATGCTGGCAGCAATGATGGCACCTTCGCCAATCCAGCAGTATGCCCCCACCTCCGTGGCGATCGGCACGACCTTCTGCGGCGTGATCCACCGCCCAAATTCGTCTAGGCAATGCAGGTCGCCCTGGCTGATGATGCTGGCTCTGCTTCCGATCAGACAGCCCTCACGCAAAATGACCGAACCCAGGAGAGCGTATGGACCGATACTCACGTTCTCTTCGATCCAGGATTCCCTCTTGTTGATGATCGCTCCGAATCCGATATGGAAGTTCTTCCCGCAGCTTTGGATCGTACCGCGATAGTAGGCCCTTCGGAAACTGATACCCGAATATCCGGGGAACAACGCGAGCAACTGACCGAAGGCGCTGAATAGCCGACTGGAATCGGTCTTCGTCCATGTTTCCAGGTTGCTGATGGCAACGAAAGGAGAAACCAGAGTCATCGAGACCAGATCGATGATCGACCGGAAAACAAAACGCCCAATGCGTTGCGTCCGCATGTTCATCTCCCATCCCCGGTTGCTAGAAAGAGGATTCGTTGTCGTTCGGGGACCTGTTCTCCCTTCCGTTCGGATTGCGTTCCCGCTTGAACCGCTCGGTGACCATGGGAGTGTCAGCGAGTAACAGCTTTGCGGGGATTGCTTCCGCAGGCAGGCGTAGCTGGCAGTGCGATCGCATGCGAATCTTGAACTCCGCCAAGGGTATCTCCGACTGAAGACGAACTGTCGCCTGCACGACCTGCCCCACCAGTGGGTGTTTCAGTCCCACGACGGAAGCTTCGACCACTTCCGGCATTTCCAGCAGCACACTCTCCACTTCCGTTGGCGATATCTTGGTCCCACCCACATTGATCAACTCCCCATTCCGCCCAAGGATACGCATCCACGATCCGCAAACCTCGACTTCGTCACCTGTATCCATGAACCCTTCTTCATCGAGCGGGAAGGGAGCGTTCAGGTAGCCGACCATAGCCGTTGGTGCTTTGACCCATAGCCGCCCATCCAGCACTTTCGTCTCCAATCCACCACCGCCAACCTGGATCCAGAGCGATTGGTTGTCCTGAGACCTCGATTGCAAGATTCCCAGTTCCGTGGTGCCATAGGTCTGAAGCAGTTGCACATGAGTCAGTCTGGCCGCGACTTGCTTGAGGACGCTTTGAGGCATGGCCTCCGATCCGTAGGTGACCCGCTTCAGCGACGAGAAATCGTATTGATCCAGAGCGCCCGAGATCAGGAGCAAAGTTAGGAAGGTAGGCGATACCGGAAGTACGTCGACTCGGTGCAGTTCGATCGCAGCCGCGACATCATGCGGTGACCGGCTTGCGGGTACCACCAGCATGCCTCCTGGACAGACCGAATAGAGCATGGTGTTGATGCCGCCGATATGGTCCAGTTGCATGAAGGCAAGTAGGTTGCATGCCGAGCGAGGTTGTTGATGGCGCTGTTGCAGCCGGTGAAGATCCTGAACCGCCGCTTTCGGCTCTCCCGAACTCCCGGAAGTAAACAGCACTAAACCGGCGTGCTTTCGATCTCGAAGCTCCTCATAGCACCAGTGAGTCGGGGGGGCAGGGGTGCGGATCAGCGGATGAAAGTGGATTCGTCCATCGGGGCGATCCTCTAGAAAGCCGCAGGCCATCGCGATGGTCAAAAGTTTTTCGATCCGTTGCTCCGACGCGTCGGGTAATGGTACGGCGATGGCGCCCATATGAGCGACTGAGAGCAAGGTGCAGACTGATTCGATGGTGTATCGTGCAGGGAAAGCCACGACGGATCGTGAGTCCAGCCCGATCGACTTCATGGCGTCCAGTTTCCGAGCGACCAGATCCGCTAGCTCGCTGAATGTTACCATCCTGGTCTTGGATGAGAGCATCAGGCAGGCTTTGTCTCCGTGACGGTTCAGCATGTCGATCCAGTTGACCATCAACCTGCTCCACCAAGATAAATCACCTGACCGGTGATGAAACTGCTTTGCGGACGGACCAGAAAATCGACCGCATTGATCACATCGGAGATGGTGCCCCAGCGACGGATCGCCTGCCGTTGGATCAGCAGTTCCAGTTTGTCTTCAGGCACCCCGCGGATCAGCTCGGTGCGGATGGGTGTTGGTCCCAGTGCATTGACTGTGATCCCCCATGGGCCCAGTTCGTGCGCCACCACGCGTGTCCATTGCTCGATCGCTGCCTTGCTCGCAGAGTAGATCGATTCACCGGCGAGGCGGTAGGGAACAGCCACTGTGGAGAAGTTGATCACTCGCGGATGCTTGGATCCACGCAGCAATCGGGTGCACCCCTGCGTGATCTGGGTTGCAGCATGAAAGTTCAAGTCGAACATCTCACGGACTCTTCCAGCCGGTTGCAGCACGAATGGGCTCATCGACCCACTGCCGGCATTGTTGATGAGAACATCCAGAGACGACAGCGAACGACGCAGCATCTGAATCATGCCCATCAGTTGGTCGCTGTGCGTCAGGTCGATTTGGTAATGGGTGAAGGAGGGAGAGGTCACATCGGGCAGGGACCGGGAACATCCATACACACTCCAACCAGCGCTCAGGAAATGGTCAACCAGACCACGCCCCAGCCCTCTGCTGCATCCAGTGATCAGCACCCTTGGCATCGCCGTCGCCTTTCTTTGCTAGGTCCGTTGCCGTTATTCGGGATGGAGATGCCACTGGACTGCCTCGCAATGCCTGTCCTGTGGCATCGTCTCGATGATGAAGTCGATCAGCGACTGCACGGTGCGATAAGGACTTTGACGGCGCGACATGGCTCTGGAATCGCTAAGACTCAATTCGTATCCGCAGGCTTGGAATGAATCTTCCAGGTCCAGCACTAGGGAAACCAGGCCGATGGAATCCAGAGAGCTTCCCTCTCCGAACAGCGGCGCATCCAGGGTTGGAACGATTCGATCCGCTTCCCGCCGCGATCGATTCAGTTGATGGATGCACTCGACGACGATCGAAGTGACTTCGTTCCGGTTCAAGGTGATGCAACTCCCATGCTGGACGAACAATCATCCAAGCTACGCCCGACCAAAGTGACGTCCGTTGGTGAAAATCAACGAGGGAGAATGTAGAGCTTGCAGGCGGTCGAGCAAGAAGCAATGAGACGCTTTTGTGGGAAATCATGATGTCCACCAAGTCTGGAATGGTGGAATGCCTGATCGATTGGATTCGAACACCAGAGTCGATGCCAGCGGATCCATGCCCCAAGGGAATCCAGTCCTGCACCCCAAGACGTCTCCATCCTGGTGATGGTGGATTCGATCACGACGGGGGACTTACCAAATGCATTGAGTTCGATATGGTGGCGTTCAGGTGGCTTGATGGTCGACCCTGGAACGCGCTGACCAGGAGATGGGCAGAAGCTAAAAAGAACTACGGAACGATAGGTCGGGGGCAGGTGGTCGCCATGTCCCCACAGCGACACCAAAGTGAGGCCAATCCATTGCAATTCCGGCCGCGGCATCCAGTCGACGTCTTCAGTGGGCAGTCACATGATTCGCCAATCGAAGCGACAGGTTGAATCGCGCAGCCAAGCCTTCGTCCGTCGATGACACGCGGTCTGTGCTTCGACTTTCTTTGCGTCTTGGCTTACCAGCGAGAGACCAGCCGACTCACGCGCCCGATCGAAAGGAGCATCTCGAGACGGAAAATTCCCCTCCCTTGCGGCCAAGGAACAAAGTCTCAATTGGCTGGCGGCAGATCCTAAAAGCCGCTCATCGGCAGCCCTGGATCGCCGTCCATAAGGATCCCTCAACGAAAAAAGGCGTCTTCCGAGGAAGACGCCTTCATGTCATGTCCCGCAGGCTGCTTCTACTTGCCAGCTTCTTCTTCCAGTTGCTTTAGGAATTCTTCCAGCTGCGGTTTTTCCTGTTCGGTCGCGATCTCCACTGCCTTCCTCTGAGTCGCCAAGGCTTTTTCCTTGTCTCCCAGTTGGTAATGCAGGTGCGCCACGGTGTCCATCATGCTGGCCTTCGTTCCCTCTTCGGCCTTCTCGACGTTGGCAGTCGCTTGTTCGAGGGCGACTTCCAGGACCGCTTTGTTGTCGAGAGCACCACCCGATGCCGCTTCATAAAGCATCCAGGCCAATTGGTTGACCAAGCCCGCGTTTCCATCGGCCACCTTGAAGGCATCTGCGGTTGCCGTCTGGAAAGCTTCCCCGCTGCTGTCCTGTTGCATCAGAATCTGGAACTTGATCATCGTGAACTGCATCTTGACCTGTTCATTTTTGGAACTGGCTAGGAAGTCATCGATCATCTTCAGTGCTTCTTCCGTCTTGCCTCCCCGCATCAACCCTGCGAACTTCGCGAGGATCTCCTGCGATTCCTGCTGCTCCTTGAACCGCTCCATGAAGCCTTCGCGATCCCACTTGCCGTCGACCACCTTGGCCAAAGGTTCGTCCATCTCCATCGGATGACCGATCCATTCGACCTTCTGGTCCTTGCCGACGATGAAGGCGGTGGGGATGCCATTTTGCAATGCTGCTTCCATGAAGTCCTTGCTGCTGGATCCATCGGGATCGGTGGTCAGGCAGTAGCCAGAAGTCAGTTCCTTGTAAGTGATCTCTTTCTCAGGGACTTCCCCCTTCAGGAATTCTTCGACCGTCTCCAGGTCTTCGTCGCTGATGCTGACGATTTGAACCCCTTTGTCTGCAAACTTGCTTTGCAGTTCCGCCAAGTGAGGCATGCTGGAGCGGCAGGGACCGCACCAAGTGGCCCAGAATTCAACCACGTAGACCTTGCCGTCTTCGTACTTCGTGACTGGCTTGAACTTCCCGTCCCCATTCTGCACCCAGTGCTCGACGTTCAGCTCTGGTGCCTTGGAACCGATTGTCAATCGAGCGCTCTCTTCGGCTCTCAGCGAAGCCTGCACCGATGCGCTCAGCAGCGCCACCAGTAGCCAACGATGGATGTGTCTCATCTTCTACCTCTATCACCAGGGGCCCAGCCGGCGGAAGCCACTTGCTACCGCACTTCGTTGTCCATGGGGCAATCCGCTACGCTGCGGGGTCCCCGAACCGATCAGGATAGCGGAATTCCAGCTCTGCTTGAAGAGTGGCCCAATCGCCGCCATCAGGGGTGCTGGGTGGCGAGGGTCGCGGTCACGCGATTTCTCTCGCTTTCTCGGTCGATTTGGCCCTTGTTGCGGGGGTGGGAAGCGTCGGGAATAGAAACTCCGACCCGCAGTCTCAAGGCCCAGTCTGGAAGCTCGGCATCGCAGACCGATGGCACCAGCCCCTCGGAAATGCCTGTCAGCGGTCCCGCCGCGGTTGCTGTATCGCACCGCTTCCGTCTGCTGGAGAGTCCGCTCCCCAGGAATTCCCACTGGGCGAAGTGGGGAATGCGCGAGCAGGCTTCGTGCGCCATCGCAAGTCGACAGCATGTGGACTGGGTGGTGGGGCTGTCTGTCCCGTCGGAGACCAGTTCGACTCGGGGATCGACGCACCCGCAAGCGGGGTCAGGGGTGGTGCCGGGGACCGGAGCGACGAAAAGTCGGGCAGCCCCTTCCCTGGGACAACGCCAGGAGGGAGTGGCGGCTGGCCCTCCAGTGGGTGCAATCCGGCCGGCATGGGCGAGACGCCAACCCGAGCTGGGCTTCGACCTGCACCAAAAAGCCCGGCGCTCGTGTTCGCGTCACTGGATTGCGACGCTTGCAATCGCTCCGAGGAAGGATCGGAAGGGGTGTTGGATTGCGACGGAGTGTCAAGCGATTTTCCGTGGGCGGTGTAACTGGCAGGCAATTTCGGAATGTCCCTGGCCAAATCACCCTCCTTGTCAGGTAGTCCGCGAAGTGAGTCGATGCGGTCCAACGAAGGCTCTAGCTGCAACTCCGAAGACGGCGACAAGGTGGACAGGGCTTTGGTCGAATCGTTCGGCAACGAACGCAGACTGGCTGCTTGACGCAGGTCCTGAGGAACCTTTGCCTTGTCTTTGGAAAAAAACAAGATGGCCACCATCGCGCCAAGAGCGATGATGGCGGCGCCAAGCAATCTTGGGGGATGCATCGAAGAATCGGACATGCTTCAATCTCGGTTCGGCTCTTGGACAAGCGTCCGCCCACCGGATGGGCTCTCGATGGTGACGATCCGCTTTCAGAGTATGCCCCAGGAAATACGCGAGCATGAAGAAAATGGTCCGAATTCCGAAGATACCGTTCGCAACGGTTAGACTGGCAGATTGAGATCCTCCAGCCAGAATCGGATCTCCTGATCGTATTCGCTTGCAAGGTTGCTGAGCACCAATTGCCGGTGGAACGCGGCGGCTCCAGAATCCGCCAGGTCGGCTGCCTCGGCGCTGGCAAAACGTTGGCCTGGGTCAAATGCGATCAGCCGCTGGCAAAGAGAGACCAACAGGCCATTGCGTTCGACTTCGGGTGGCAACAGATGGTGGAGTTGCTGTGGCAACTGCTTTTTCTGTTCCAGCAATTCGGCGGCATTGGAAGGTTGCAGAAAGAGCTTCCGGCCTGAGAGCAATTCGACGAGGACGTATCCGAGTGACGCTAGGTCGCTGCGTGGAGTTGGTCGATTGCCCATCAGCACTTCGGGAGCTGCGTAGGCTGGAGTGCAATGGTGCTTGGTTGGGGGATCTCTCAAGTCGACTGCTGATCCCAGGTCGATCAGTTTGGCCAGTCCGGTTCGTTTGAGCATGAGATTGGCTGGTTTGATGTCGCCGTGGACGATCCTTTCTCGGTGCAGGGCTGATAAGCCATTGAGGCAGTCGCGAACGACGGCGACGGCAACGCCGGCCTTCAAGCGAG
>JBJSWM010000730.1:0-530 GCA_046085865.1 Pirellulaceae bacterium | reverse complement strand
ATTGGGGTGGGGATCCCCAACATCGACCGTCGCGAACTGGTGATCGATACCGGCTTGCAGCAGCGCCTTCTGGGAATTGGGAAGTCTGGGGTCATCGGCATCCCAGCCCAGCAAACCGCCAAACAGTCCCATGTCGGAACCTTGACTGGTGTGGGTGGTCGGTAGCGACCCAGCGCGATCCATTTCGATGAGGACTCGTTTGATCTTTCCACCCATGAGATCGCGACAGATTCTACCGATTCGCAGGGCTGCCGCGCAGTGGCTGCTGGAGGGCCCTCGCATGACCGGACCGATCACGTCATTGAAGATCGAGATGTGGGACATTGGGAATCCTTGCCTAGGGGTATTTTTTTGGGCGAGATGCATCGAATGGGGAGGCGGAAGGCCGATCGCTGAAGGCGCACGAAGCTTCTTTGTACCCGATCGCGACCGCTTTTTCGCGACACTCATCCACTTCGCCGCTTCTTGTAGCATTGGCTACAAAGAGACGATCCCACCGCCGCTAGCAGTCACCACCGTCGTTATTCGCT
>JBJSWM010000729.1:0-3042 GCA_046085865.1 Pirellulaceae bacterium | reverse complement strand
TCGCCAGGGACTCCGCGATTCATGAGTCCTGAGCAGTATGCTTCCGATGGGAGAGGCATCGATACACGGAGCGATATCTATTCGCTGGGAGCTTTGCTTTACAACCTTTTGGTCGATTCACCTCCCTTCGACGATGTGCCGGTGGACGACATCTCCTTTGGTCAGCTCACCGAGATCATCACACAAAACGATCCGCTTCCTCCAAGCCAACACTCACCCCAGAATGCTCGCGCTTTGAAAGGTGATTTGGACGCCATTGTCCTCAAAGCGATGCGTAGGCAACCGGAGGACCGATACCAGACGGTCGGTGAACTCTATGAGGATTTGCAGGCGCACCTGAGCGATCAGCCTGTGAAAGCGCATCCTGGGTCTACCTTCGCACAAGCGATCAAGCTTTGTAGACGCCACAAGATTTTTTTTGCAGCAACTTCGCTTGCAATGGCTGGTCTGCTTGCTGGCCTCCTCCTTTCGATCGCTCAGGAACGTAAAGCGATCGAGTCCGAGCGGCAGGCACAGCGCCGCTCGTATGGTTCGGATCTACTCCTGGCAAGTATGGCGGTTTCGAAAAGGAACTTTGCACTCACGCAGGAAATTCTCGGGCGTCAGTCGCAGCAGGCGAGGTCGGCGGTCCAAGGAGCGAACAGTCATGCCAGTCCTCGCTTGGACTGGAGGCTGCTCTCGTCTCAGCTTCCCGTCGATCCAGCGACACTCATGCAGGTACCTACCAAGCTCTATTTCGGTCTGCACCTTCCGGATCGCGATGAGCTTGCTTCGGGAGCAGAGGATTCTCACTTGCGAGTGGTTCATCGAGCGACTGGCGTTGTCCGGCTGGACATCGACACGCAGCAGAAAGAAATCAACGGGTTGGCCAGAAGCCCGGATGGCCAGCTCCTGGCCACCGCAGGAGACGATGGCACCGTGAAGCTCTGGAGCGTCGCATCAGGAAGCCAATGGGGTCAATTTCAGGCTTCCGAAAAACCTGTTTATCAGGTGGGCTGGATCGCTGATGGCACACACCTGGTGACGGCCGGAGCTCAACCCGATGTTTCCGTCTGGTCGATGCCAGGGTTCACGCTGGATCGACGCCTGGAATCTTCCAACGAGGCGCTCGAGTGCCTGAGTGTAGGGCCGCAGGGGCAGGTGGTCTACGGTAGCGACCGGGGCATCATCCGTATCGCCTACCCGTCGGATTCTGGCAGCGAAACGATTCAAAAACTGGCCGTATTCACGTCTCGCGCACTCAATGTGAATCGGGTTTCCACAGTCGTTTTTTCTCCAAGCGGAAAACTGCTTGCTGTGGGCCTGAATAATGGCTACCTGATTTTGCTCCAAAGGAGAAACTCAACCTACCACATCGTCGAGAGAGTCCGATTCCCCACGACGGTTACGGCGATCGCATTCGCAACCGATGAATCGAAAATCGCCTTAGGGGAAGATAACGGATCGGTGCATCGGATGAATCTTCCTGACGATTGGCCCACCAAGTCGCGACTGAGTTTCACGAAATATTTCCTCTACGAAAATGCACCTCTGTTGCCTGACGTTGATCCAGCGAATCCAGAGTCGCTATGGCGATTGGTTTCCAAGACCGATCCCAGCGATCCAGGGAAGGAAATTCCATTGGAGATCGATCGGGTTTACCTGGAGTTCCAGAAGCCTCTGAAGAATGTCTTTTTTTCAGACAATTACGTCAGGGAATGGACCGATGATGCGGGGAATACCAAGCCTGAATGGAGTGAAATTCCAAAGGGGGTTGTTTTTAAGGGGGATGGAGTCGAGCTACAGTTTGAGAATCGATACCGAGGCTGGTCCGACCTGAATCAACTCATCGCTCAACGCCGACTTTCCAGCTGGTCTCCTCACACCAAGCGGATCGCAAGTCTTTGCTGGGATGAGCAGAAAGATGAGCTGATCAGCTTCAGCGAAGATGGTGCGATTCGCACCGTCAGGACCGATGTGGCTGAAACGATGAAAGTCGGTGGCGAGAACATCAAGGTGTTTGTACCGTTACGCAGCAGCCAAGTCGCTTTGCATACAACGGACGATCGAGCCTATGTCATGAAGCTCAGTCCGCATCACAACGAGCCTTCAGCGAGCATCTTGTTCCCGCCCTTGAGTGTGGTGACCTCCGGGTTTGCTGTCGACAATTCCAGCGAGCTTCTGATTCCTGTGACCTCTGGAAGCACCAAGCCACAAGAACCAACCATGTTAACTCGTTGGAATCCTCAAACCCAAGTCGAATCGATTGCTACCGAGTTGGATCGTCAAGTGCACTTTCGTTTTCTAGTTGGTCCTTTGCAGCATGGATGTGTCGCGATCGTAGCGGCGGATCCGAAAACCGCAACGCTGACGGAAGAACGAAAGATTTTTTTTGCGTCTTGGGATCTCGCCCATCGGAAAATGAGATGGAAGTCGGTGGCTCGCGATCATGCCCATCGCATCCTCAAGACCTCGCCCGGGGGAAATTACATTTCGTATGTCGAAGAGCGAGCGGTTCGAATTATCGATGCGAATTCAGGATCGGAACGGATTCTGGATGACTTTTCTGGAATGCATGTTTCCAGCACCTGCTTTTCGCCGGATGACCGGTTTCTGGTTGCCGCCATTTCAGACAACTCCTTGATCTGTTACACGATCTCTGACGGCCATGTCGCCTGGACTTTGCGCACTGCCGGCAGTCCGATCAGCGATCTTGCCTGGTCCCAGGACTCAGTGACGTTGGTCGGTGTCAGTCAGGACGGATTTCTGCGCACATTCGATACGCAGATCGCGCAGATGACCAGCGAGATTTCGGTCGATCTGAAGAACCCGATCGGCGTGAAACTGTCACCGGAAGAGGACTGGCTTTTTATTCTAGGACGCGACGGAACCCTGATTCGAATCCCCTGTTGCAGCACCACCCGGTAATCAACCCTCTTTCGCGACACGCTTCCCTTGAATCGGTGCTCGCTTTTTCAAAAACGGAGAGGCAGGGATTCGAACCCTGGGTCGGGTTACCCCGACTCTGGTTTTCAAAACCAGTGCATTAGACCGCTCTGCCAC
>JBJSWM010000728.1:0-1629 GCA_046085865.1 Pirellulaceae bacterium | reverse complement strand
TGGCTTGTAGTCAAAGGAATCCAGATGACTCAATCCGCCAACCAAGCAGATCTGCACGGCGCGCTTCGCCTTGGCTACTGGCCGCACTTCCGATCCCTGTAGCAGCTTGCCATCCTGCAGTAGCAACTGCATTAGGGCGGTGGCCCCCAAGCCTTCAGCCCCCCAGTGGAAGAAATCACGTCGCGTCGAATTCGCCGATCGCTGCCAGGTCATCCAGCCCTCCTCTTCCATTCCCATGGTTCCTGCCGGTTCGTCCCTCAGTGTACCAGTCTCGGGCGCTGCCACTCTCCTACCACTGGCAACAAGCCGTTCCCGTCTGCCTTAGTCGCCCAACTGCGGAATCCCTGGAGCCACCCCCTTCTGATGATCCACGATTGCCTCCATCAACTGAGACACCACCTCTGGCTCCATTTGGGCCACGTCGCGCTGCTCCCCTAAGTCTTTCGCAAGATGAAACAGCAACGGAGGATCATGCCGCTGTGGCCCCGCCTTACCATAGCCATCCTGAGTCGCCAGATGAAGCTTCCAGGGGCCTTGGCGCACCGCAAACAACTGGTCCCCGCGGTAATAAAACAACGGACGCTCTGAAATCGGCTTACCAGTCTTAAGCTCCCCAGCAATCGATCGCCCATCGACGACCAGATCTCCCGGAAACGTTGCGCCGGTCCATTCGGCAATCGTCGGGAACCAATCCATCATGCTGACTACGTCGCTGCTCACACCGGCGGGAATGGTGCCCGGCCACCACACCAAGCAAGGGACTCGCATTCCTCCCTCCCAGGTGCTCCCCTTCGCGCCACGAAGCGGACCGGAGCTGCCGCCAGTGTTTCCCATCGCCTTCCACGGCCCATTATCGCTGGTGAAAATCACCACGGTCCGGTCGGCTGCAGGAGACCGACGCACGGCATCCAGCAGCCTCCCCATTTCATGATCCAACTCCTCCACCACATCTCCATAAATTCCCGCCTCACTTTTTCCCGAAAACGCTTCCGACGCAAATAGCGGAATATGCGGAAAGGTATGCGCAAGATAAATGAAGTAAGGCTGATCGATGTGCTTCTCCATCCAGGAAATCGCTTCATCGGTGTACCTGCGCGTCAGCGTCGTCTGGTCCGCAGGTCGCTCAATCACCGTCTCGTCTTTTAGTAGCGGGACGTTCCAACCATCGCGAGGCGGCGACTCCAAGCCGGAGGCTCTTGGTGGCAACCCCTCACGACCATCCATGTCATTCGAGTAAGGAATTCCCCAACGGTAGTCGAACCCCTGATCCTTGGGAGTCGAACCAGGATGAATCCCCAAGTGCCATTTGCCGATCTGAGCCGTCGCGTAACCTCGCGCCTTCAATAGCTCTGCAATCGTCAGCTCGGCCTCCGGAAGCCCTCCTCGTGAATTCGGAAATAAGACACGGCGGCCGCCGCACATACCCGAACGAATCGGATAACGCCCCGTCAGTAACGCCGCACGACTGGGAGTACACACCTCCGCTGCCGAAAGAAATTGAGTCAGCCTCACTCCTTCACCGGCCATGCGATCCAACTCTGGGGTCCGAATCACCGGAGCCCCATAACATCCAAGATCTCCGTACCCAAGATCGTCCGCCATCACCAAAATGACATTCACTGGCGGTTT
>JBJSWM010000727.1:0-4906 GCA_046085865.1 Pirellulaceae bacterium | reverse complement strand
CCGAACGCATCGGAAGCGACTGCAGGATCCAGTCTGAAGACGCCACCTCATGCCGCCCTGCCGCCCAGTAGCGAGGCAACAGAAGGAGTCGCTTCGGTGGTGGCTTCTTCGCTCGATCCGTCGCCTGGCGCTTGCCTGACTCGCGCGATCCAGTTGCTAGAGAGCCAGCCTGAGACGGGCAATGCAGTGAAGAATCGCGAGTCGCTGGAGAGGCTGCGTCAAACCTTGGCTTCGACCGATCCAGGCTACACCGGCAGCTTGTCGTCACTGGATCGAGACCAGGTGCTTGAAATCGTGGAGAAGTGGTCGAAGGAATTAGAAGCAGGACAAGCGGGAGCTGCGTCGCATCAGGCATCGGCGGACCGACTTCTGGCGGCTTTAGCGCGACGGGAATCTGGCGATGGGATGAAGATTGGAAAGATCGAGTTCTGCAACGAAGTCTTCGGGTATGGAGCGATCGAGAAGGTGGCCAGCCGCACCTTCTCTGCCGATCAAGGAGTGCTACTGTATCTGGAGCTTCGCAATCTTCGCGAAGCCGCTCATGAGGGTGGCTTTCAGCGCAAGCTGACGGGGCGATACGAACTGCGGGATGATGCTGGGCAAGTGGTCGCTGGTCAAGATCTTCCCGAAGACACCGAATCGTACGAAAGCTCCAGGCACGATCATTTCATCGTCTATCGGATCTACATGCCCAAGAAGATCGCGGCCGGATCGTATACCCTACATGCAACGATCGAGGATGGCCTGCATCAGAGAACTGCAGAAGGGAGCATTCGCTTGACGATCAGCGAGGGAAGCGAAAAACGCTGATCCGCCAGGATCAGCGATGCTGACCGATCGACTCGATCACCTCGCATGCCTGATCGATCTGCGATGCGGAGAGATCCAGGTGGGTGACCAGTCGAATCGACTGGGGACCAAAGGGCATCGCCAGCACGCGGTGTTCCCGTAGCTGTTCGACCAATTGCCGCGCGGTACCGCGACTGGGATCCACCTGGACTAGGACGATATTGGAATCGATGCGGGCTGGGTCGCAAGAGAGTGCGTTGCAACGAGCGACTGCGTCGGCGAGCTTCTGGGCGTTCTGATGGTCTTCCACCAGCCGTTCGCGGTGGTGTTCCAGCGCGTACAAGGCAGCCGCAGCCAGGACCCCGGCCTGTCGCATGCCACCACCGAAGAGTTTTCGGGCTCGCCTTGCCGCCTGAATGAACGGCTTGGGACCGGCCAGGGCGGAACCTACGGGAGCCCCCAGGCCCTTGCTGAAGCAGATGCTGACCGAATCGAAATGCTGCGACCATTCGATCGCTGGAATCCCAGAAGCGGCTTCTGCGTTGAACAGCCGAGCGCCATCCAGATGGGTCTTCAACTGGTTATCGCGAGCCCACTGGCAGATGTCGACCAACTGCTGATAAGGCCAGACCGTGCCACCACCTCGATTGTGTGTATTTTCCAGACAGACCAGGCGCGTCCTCACCAGATGATCCCCTTCCGGCCGGATCATCCCACGAAGTTGATCGAGGTGCAGGACGCCATAATTCCCGGGGATCGTTCGAGCGACCAGACCGCTGAGTTGAGCAAAGGCGGCCTGTTCGTAGTTGTAGACATGGCACTGCTCTTCACAGAGAAACTCATCTCCGGGCTGGCAGTGGACTCGAATGGCGATTTGATTGGTCATCGAGCCACTGGGCATGAAGATGGCGGCTTCCTTGCCCAGGATCTCAGCGGTCCGTGCCTGCAATCGTTCGATCGTCGGATCGACATCGATCACATCATCCCCCACCTCCGCCTCGGCGATCGCCTGACGCATGGCGGGAGTGGGGCGAGTCACGGTATCGCTGCGGAGATCGATCCAGGAAGAAGCTTCAGCCATCAGTCTTTGCCGTAGTGCTTGACTTGGTTCCAGTACTTTTCGAAGGCACCATCCTGATGGAAATCGGGGCTGTTGTCCAGGTCGTGGCACTCCAGACACTTATCGCGTGCCCTGTCGAGAGGCAATTTCATCTCCTCGCGCAATCGCGTCAGCCTCGTCGGATCGGGTGAACTGGCCCCCTCTTCGGCAGCGCTGTGCTCGGCACCAGGACCGTGGCAGTTTTCACAGCCGTTTCCCACCAGATGCCGGGACGCCTCCAAGCCTAGAAAACCGGAGGTGTAGGGATAGTACTTCTGTGGATTCCAGCCGGTGACGTGGCAGCTGAGGCACTCCGGATCAAAATGCCGTGCGATCTCCGACCGTTCGGGCGGGTGTACGATCGAATCGGTCGCATGGGAATGGGGAGTCCCTTTCCAGATTTCGAATGCCTGGGTGTGGCATTCTCCGCATTTCTCGCTCCCCACAAAGCGGCGATTGCTGGAATGCATCAGAGGGCGAAGGCCCAGCCCCTCCAGCCCGGTCAGTTGGAGTTCTTCCTGGTACCTCTGAAACAATTCGGTCATCCGCTGGGAATCGGGGAACTGATCGGTCAGCGCAATCCTCTGGTAACGCACCGGCTGATTGGGGTCATCGTAGAGCCCGATCAGTCCGGCATACATCCCTTTGACACCCACCTGCACCATTTGACTTGGCGTGCCCTCAATCGCTTCCGGTTTGTAGGTCGGCTCCCCAAACCCTCCGCTGGTGATCACTAGATCGAACTTGGGAACCGCTTTGGCTACCTGAGCCGACTCCTCGAGGGATGCGTGAGCGATCAGGACTTTGTATCGGACTCCAAGGTCTTCCATCTGCTTGGCCGCTTTGGCCACTGGTTCGACGGGGTCGACCAAGGAGACGTCGACATTCTGAACTTGTTTCGATTCCTCGACTCCAAGGAATGCGGTCACTCCGATCTTCCTATCGCCGATCGAGAGAACCTTCAGCGTCTCCAAAAAACTTTCTTCGTAGACCACAACGTTGGCGGCAACGAAAGGGCTTTTCTGCTTGGGGTCGATATCGGAGAAACTAAGCAGCAGATCGGTAGCCGATAGATTCAGGTCATCGGGTCCCAGTCCCACCGCTTGATATCCCATCCGCTTGAGTGCCTCGGCGGTGCGCGCGAACTTCAGTTCCGACTGACGCCCCGGCCGTCGCACCTGGTTGCCTGCATCCAGAGGAACGACATTCCACCCTTTGCCACGAATCTGCTGTAGCAACGTATCGCGGCGGATCAGGCCACCTTTCTGATTGGCCAGTCCCGTACAGCCACACGGTTCCAGATAGCCGAACTGATCGCCGGTGACAACGAGCGCCACCCAGGGTTCGGACCACCCCTCCGCCAGAACCTGTTCCTTTTCTTCTGGGGCCACTTTGCCTGCAGTCCCACTATCCGATTTGTTGGCTTGCGGTGTCGTATTCGTTTCGGGCTGGGCTCCCACGACCGTTTTGGCCTTCTCGGTGCGCAAAGGCTTTTCTTCAGCGATCAATCGGCCACCGGGCACTCGGTCCCCCGCCGGCGGATCCGACTCAGAAGCTTGTGACTCCGTCCAGCGAATCGCAGGGAGAGAGTGGCCCTCCGATCTTCGCCGCTCCAAAAATCCTCTCCGCGTCCGTTCGCTCCATGCCACCGTCTGAACCAAGGCATCCGCCTGCTCCAGTTGACTTCGGATGCTGGATTGCTGGGAGAGCGGGATTCCTTTGTCGGATCGATCCGATGGGAGTTCGGATTCGGGAGGCAACCACTGGATATCGCCCGAGGGAACCGAGGGGCGGGTGGCAGGTTCCACCGGAGTGGCTGGAGGCAGACGGCGACTCCAGGGGGACGCAGTGGCCGGGGCATTCGACTCTCTGTTCCTAGTCTCCTCTTGCCCCTGGTCGGGTGACGATTCGCGGGAGCGTCGATCGGGCTGCGCATCCCTCGAGGCAATGGGGCTCGCTGTGGAACTGGGATAGGGAGTGGGAGGGATGGAGAGCGAGGGGCCTTCTGCGAACGCATCGGATCTTCCCGCAGGTGCCGAAAGCCAGCGTTTGAAACCTTCTCCCAACTGGATACCCTTGCCTGCTTCAGCAAAGCGATCGGCCAGTGTCGGACGTGTCGAATCGCTCGATGGCACCTCGGAAGGGACTTCGGCAATCGCCTCTTCACGCGTCCACGGGGTAGATCCCAGACCCCAGCGCTGCGAGGAAGACGACTTCTGCGAAAAGGTGGGTGGTGTGATCTTGGGGACTTCGGGCCATTTCCACTGAGGCCACCACCGGGACGCGCCCGTGTTCTGTTCGGACGGCAACACGGGTTGGCTGCTGCTGGGTAAGGATCGACAACCTGCCAGCGGTAGCAGGTTGCTGGCGACCAAGATCGGAAAAGCCACCCCCAAGCCCAGCGCCAATTGGCGACGTCGCGCCGGAGAGGAACTTTTTGGAAGCCAATCGGAAAGGTGGGATGGAATCAAGGGAACCTCGAGATCTTGTTCGAGGCGAGGCTATTCGACCTCGAACTTCACAAACATGATCAACTCGGGAGAATGCTCCAAGTTGGTTCGGAAGACGACCTTGCCGAAGTTTGATGGATTTGTCCCTGCAAAGGAAACGGGGGCGGATCCTGGTGGCACGATCAATTCCACCGGAAAAATCCGTTGACTGCCTCGCGCCTTGGGCTCTCCAATCTTCACCTGCAGCGTCTCCATGGGGCGAACGGCTTCGACGGTCAGCGAGGGTTCGGGTCCGTTTTCGTCTTTGCGGATACCAATCAGCAGGGGGGTCACCTTGCCTTCGCTGGCGACGATTTTTCCGATCGTCAGGGCATTGGTTCGGTCGTCGAAATTGGTGCTGCCTATGACACGGATGTCGCTGAGGATCTTGCCGCTGACACCAAACTGCAGCTTCTCCCTTTCACCCAGGTTGGTCTTCAGTTCAACAAATCCGTTCAGCGGTCCTGCGGGCATTCCCTGATCGAGTTGGACTTCGATATCGGCGGCATATTTAGCGTCTTTGTGTTGT
>JBJSWM010000726.1:0-14276 GCA_046085865.1 Pirellulaceae bacterium | reverse complement strand
CTCGTGCTCAGTCCGCCGCGGCGGACGGTGCTCGTTCTCGTACTCGACGCCCTAGTGTCCCAGCGTTGCCTTTTCGAGTCCGAGTACCATTTCATGAACCAAAAAGCATCAGTACGACAAAAACCAGTAGGTTAGGCTCCGAAGCCACAATCATTCCTGAAGCGCCAAACTGCGTCCGTTGGCTCTAGGGCTTTTCGCTGCGGGCGACTCAGGAATTTCTGGGGGGCTGGACCAATCCTTGGGGAGGAAACTGGGGATGATTCGATTGCTGAATCCGATTTCGCACGTAGCCCATTGCGGCATCGATGCCATCGGCCTGCAGGAGCAGCAGTTGACCAGGCTGGGCGACTTTTAGGGCGGCATCCATCGCTGCCTCCCAGCTATGGAAACCGTCGATCTGTTTGGCGCGGCTCCCCTGCAGGATCCCATGTCGGAACAGGTCGATGATTTCTCCCTTTTCTCGGCCTCGGGTGAAGGTGTCTTCGTAGAGAATCACACGATCGAAGGCATCCCCCAGGATTTTTCCCTGAGCGATCATGTCTTCATCGCGACGATCTCCGGCAGCCGAGTAGACGACGGTGCGATCTTGGTGTGGGAACTGGTCGAGGGCTTGGAGGATGGCGACCAAGCTAGAAACATTGTGGCCATAGTCGAGGACGGCGGTCGCTCCCTGAATCTCCAGGATATTGAACCGCCCTGGCAGTTTGTCGCCATGGCTGGAGAACGATTCCAGACCCAGGCGAATCTGTTCAGCGGGCATGCCAAGCGACCAGCAGGCAGCAGTGGCGGCCAAGGCATTTTCCACCTGAAATGGGATTTTACCTTGGTGGGTCAGTGGGATGCGCTGGAGTGCCAGCAAACGGATCTCCAGATCGCCTTCGGCCAGAGTGATGGCCTGTTCTTTGATGTAGCAGGCACGGCCCCCCGCCAGCCGATGTTCCCGGATGACGGGATGTTCGCCATCGAGCCCAAAGTAGATGATTTTGCCTTCGCAATGGGGAGCCATGGCGACGACCAGTGGATCGGCGGCATTGAGAACGACGTGCCCCTGGGTATGCACCGTTCGCGCAACAATCCGCTTGACCTCTGCCAACTGCTCGACGGTGTCAATGCCGCCAAGCCCCAGGTGATCCCCCAGACCGACGTTGGTCACCACGCCGACATCGCATCGATCGACTGCAATCCCTTCGCGAAGCATTCCGCCACGAGCCGTCTCGAGTACGGCAGCCTGAACATCGGGATGCAGGAGTACCGAGCGGGCGCTTTGTGGCCCCGAGCAATCTCCTGACTCAATGCGCCGGCCGCCGATGTAGATCCCTTCGGTGCAGGTCATCCCCACCCGCGTGCCATCCAAGCTGATGAGATGAGCGATCAAACGGGTGGTGGTAGTTTTCCCGTTGACTCCCGTGACAGCAACCACCGGGATCCGTCCGTTGGCTCCGTTGGGAAATACCAGGTCGATGATCGCCTCTCCGACTGGACGTGGTTGGCCGCTGCTGGGTTCCAGGTGCATCCGAAGACCAGGGCCGGCATTGACCTCAACGACCGCTCCATGCTGACTTTGCAGCGGGATCGAGATATCGGTAGCGATGATGTCGACCCCAGCGATGTCCAAGCCGACGACTCGAGCCGCATCGACGGCAGCTCGAGCCACTTCTGGATGGACCAGGTCGGTGACATCGACAGCCGTTCCACCTGTGCTGAGGTTGGCATTGCGGCGGATCAGGACTTTGGTTCCCGTTGGGGGAATGGAGTCGACTTGAAAGCCCTGTTGCTGGAGAACAGCCATCGACACTGCATCAAGCGGAATGTGGCTGAGGCTGGTCGCATGACCATTGCTTCGACGTGGATCGCGATTGACCTCGGCGACCAGTTGGCTGATAGGGGAGCGTCCATCACCGATGACATGAGCGGGTTCGCGTCGAGCGGCCGCTACCAAACGGTTGCCGACGACCAGCATGCGGTAATCGTCCCCTGGGGAATAGCTTTCGACCACCACCCAGTCGCCATGCTCTCGAGCTGCTTGATAGGCTGCCGTGACCGCTTCCTTCCCCTGAATCTTCGTGGTGACGCCGCGCCCATGGTTCCCATACTGCGGCTTGACCACCACCAGTCCGCCAATCTCATCGGCTGCGGCGAGCGCCTCCTCCAGAGTCGCTACCGAACGACCCTCCGGGACGGGAACTCCGACCGATGCCAGGAGGGTGCGGGTGAGCTGTTTGTCTTGCGCGATGGTTTCCGCAATGGCACTGGTGGAGTCGGCTTCGGCGGTGCAGATGCGTCGCTGCTTGACTCCCTGACCCAACTGAACCAGACTCCCCTCGCTCAATCTGCGCCAAGGAATTCCGCGTGCATCCGCAGCACGCAGAATCGCTTTGCTACTGGGCCCAAGGCAAGCGTCATAAATATGCTCCAGAAGGGCTTCGGTATTCTGTTCGCGCCATCGGAGAATCTCTTCCAGCGACGGAGCCTCCCACGCTTGGCTAAGGGCTCGCATTGCATAATCCCAGCAGGCCAAAGTCGCCGGTTCCTCGGGCATCTCCAAAAGAATTCGAAGCTTGGGAGCAGTCGCTCGTTCCACCACCTTCCGGAACCGAGCAGGATAGCCAGCCTTCCGCTGCGCGGTGGCGGCAATGTCCAACAACCATCTACCAACACTCGATGGCTCGATCGAAACCTCCCTGCCACCTTCCACCGACAAGCATTCGACCAACAATGCCAGTCGCTTTTCGAAATCGTAAGGCTTGCTGCGATCGAGCGATTCGATGTCTGGTTCGAGCCAAACTTCCAGGAGGGGTGTGGCGGCCCACAGATTGGGCCCTCGCAACTTGAGCACGCGCGAGCATTCGATCATAGGAGATCTCGTTTCAACCCCTAACGCACCTGAAGAGACATGAAACACCACGAACGATCCGAACTCAGCATCGAACCCCAAGTTGCCGGATTGCGATCACCCCGTCTTTTCTACAAAAAGCCGATTGATCCAGAAGTATCCTACGTCTATCGGACGATCTGGCTACTTTGCTTGACCGATCGATTCGACAATCCGCTCCCCTGCCACGATCTTTCCAGCCGCCTTTCGTCTCCGATGAGACAACGACCATCACCAAAATCCATCGTCTCCCGATGACCAACGTCGCGACGCGAATCCCTCCACGCTCAGGTGCAGTCGTCTCATCATATCCCCCACCCCAAGGAAGAAAATAGAAAAGCCATGCGACCACCTCTTGGAGGGGGCTCTCCCCAGCTCGGCTCGATGGCTCGCCATTGTTTCTCTCGCCGTGGCATGGCCGTCCCGGCCATGTCGACTTAGTGGCACCGCACCGCCCCACCCCAGGAAAATTTCGCGAAAGGTGGGTGGCACCTATCAAACGCTAGCACCTATCAAACGCTAGCAATCGCGGAAACGGTGCCTGGCACCGATTGAAAATAATGCGAGCATTTCAAATTGACAGGGAAATGAGATAAAAATGGAGGACTCGGCTTTTCTTTGTTTTGGCTCGGCACGGAGCTTTTCGGTTGAACGACCCTGACTCCAAACCCCAAGACCGATCGAGCCAACGGGATGCCAGTCCGGCGGAGCAGTCCAGCCAAGCTCCATCGGTGACCCCCGAAACGGTCCTTGCTCACTGCACTCCCGATCTCGATTCGACTCTCCGATTCCAGTCGCGGCAGTTGCTTCTAACGACAGAGCGATTGATGGAATGGGCGATACCTTTTGGGGTTTTTCCCATCGCCAATTCCCTCTGGGATGATTCCGCCTCCCTGGCTTTCACGCCAGGATCGCCCGAGCGGCAATGGGACTTGGAGGCGATCGAGGAACTGTCGCTTCGTGAATGCGGCAGCGTCGGTTTGCTGGAGTTGTTTTTCGAGGGCAAACGGAAGGCGGTTTGGTACTTGTCGCCTGATCAGTGGCCTGATGCCAGGCAATTGGTGGCGGCATGGCAAGCTTGGCGCAGCGATGGCAACACGGATCGCAAGACGGAGGATGCTGGAGAGGATCTGACGGAAGTCTGCCCGTCGTGTGGTGGAGGGATGGCCGCTGGCCAGTCGATCTGTGATGGCTGCGCCGCTCGCCCCGCCCCACCACCCTCCCAGTCCCTATGGCGGTTGATGAGATTTGCCAAGCCTCACGCTGGCAGCATCCTGGCAGGCTTTCTGCTGACCCTGGCAAGTACCGCAGCAGCGATGATTCCTCCCTATTTGACGATGCCGCTGTTGGACGACGTGCTGGTCCCCTTTCAGGCAGGCAAAGATGTTTCCTTCTGGAAAGTTCCTTCCTACCTTGTGGGACTGCTGCTTGCAGCCATCGTGGCGTGGCTTCTTTCCTGGGCCAAGACTTACGTGCTGGCCAAGGTTGGGGAGACGATCAGCGCCGACCTCCGCAATGTCACTTACTCGCATCTGCAAAAACTGTCTTTGGAGTTTTTCGGTGGCCGCCGCACAGGCGATCTGATCGCCCGCGTTAGCGATGACACGCAGAGAATTTGCGACTTCCTTTCGATGCAACTGATCGACTTCGCCACCGATGTCGTGATGATCGGACTGACGGCAGTGCTGCTCTTCTGGATCCACCCCTTATTGGCCTTGGCAACACTGATCCCCTTCCCGCTCATCGCCTGGCTGATCCAGCGAGTCCGCCAGAAACTTCGCCATGGCTTTGCCCGCGGCGTCGCGGCATGGGCTGAGATGGTCAATGTCCTGGCCGATACGATTCCCGGGATTCGCGTCGTCAAGGCGTTCGCTCAGGAACACCGCGAAGTCGAACGCTTTGCTTCCAAGAATCGTCAGGTCCTGGATGCCAACAATCGCGTCAATCGACTCTGGGCTGCCTTCGTCCCAGTGATCGCACTTCTGACCGACATCGGCGTCCTTTTCATCTGGGGATTTGGTGCTTGGCTGGTCGCCAAAGGGCAGATCACCGTTGGGGTGCTGACCGTCTTCATCACCTACATCGGAAGGCTTTACGCAAGGCTGGATTCGATGAGCCGGATGCTGGCGGGAACCCAACGAGCCGCCGCCTCAACCCACCGCATCTTCGAAATCCTCGATCGGGTCCCAAGCGTCCCAGAACCTGTCAAGCCGATCCGGCCCCAGAGGCTGCAGGGATCCATCGCGATCCGCAATCTGCATTTCCGATATGGCGCAAGAGAAGTATTGCACGGAATCGATCTGAAGATCCAAGCGGGGGAAATGATCGGGCTGGTCGGCCCCAGCGGATCGGGAAAGAGCACGCTGGTCAATCTGGTCTGCCGATTCTACGATCCCCAGTCCGGCTCCATCGCCGTCGACGGCATCGACATCCGGTCGATGCCTGTCTCCCACTATCGATCGCACATCGGGATTGTCCTGCAAGAACCGTTCCTCTTCTTCGGTACGATCGCAGAAAACATCGCCTATGGTCGTCCCGAGGCATCTCGAAGGGAAATCATCGAAGCGGCTAAGGCAGCCAAAGCACACGACTTCATTCTGCGTCTACCCGACGGGTACGATTCGATGGTCGGAGAGCGAGGACAAAGCCTTTCGGGTGGAGAGCGGCAACGCATTTCGATCGCGCGAGCCCTCCTGACCGATCCCCGCATCCTGATTCTCGACGAAGCAACCTCGGCGGTCGACACACAAACCGAACGGGAGATTCAAGGCGCCCTCGACTTCTTGGCTCAGGGCCGTACCACCATCGCCATCGCGCACCGCCTGAGCACCCTTCGCAAAGCCAACAGGATCATCGTTTTGGAGGCAGGTCGAATCACCGAGCAGGGGACTCACCAGGAACTTCTCGAACTGGGGGGCACCTACACACGACTTTGTCAGGAGCAGCATACGCTGCAACCGGACGCATCCAATCCCCAGGATGCGCAGGACTAGTTTTCCGTTACGCCACGCAAGGATTCTCCCCCATGCCCAAGGACTCGGTTGGCCCCGCAAAAACGATTCCGCGCCAAACTGCAGATGGGCGCGTGATCCGCACACCGCGCGGCCAGCTGTCCTGGATCGATCACCAAGGTCGCTCGTTCGAGCCTGTGCAGGCGATCCCGCTCTTCCCCGTCAGCCAGCCAGATGGCTGGATCTCCATCGTCTCCGCCACCGGGGAAGAACTGGCCCTCTTCGAATCGCTCGACGCACTCCCATCCGAGACGGCCGATCCGGTTCGGGACGAACTGGCCCTCCGGCAATGGGTGCCGCGGATCGTTTGCGTCGTCAGCGTCTCAGGTACCTCGGAGCCATGCGAATGGGTGGTAGAGACCGATCGTGGGCGCACTCAGTTTGTGCTGACCAGTGAAGAGAACATTCGCCGACTTTCGGATCACACCGTGCAGATCATCGCCGGCAGTGGTGCGCGATTCCGTGTCGAAGACACACGGCAACTAGATCCCCGTAGCCGTCGCTTCATCGAATGGTATGTCTGAGTCACTGCGGGATCACGGCAACCGCCTCCCGATGCTTAAGCCAAACAGCCCCCAAGGCTTCGAGCAACAAGAAGATCAAAAATCAAAGGGGGTCCCGCAATAAAAAAAGGAGCCTGCAAGGCGATCCCCTGCAGGCTCCCAGATCAACTTCTCTCGTAGTGACTTCGAAAGGAGATCCTACGAGCGGGATGGCGGCTGTCAGGCAGCCCGCCGGCGCCCTAGATCGCACCATCCCTCCAATGGCCGGTACAGTCAGAACTCACCCGATCACCTCCTTTCTCAAATAAAGTCTGCGACGCCGATTCCAGGTCAGCCAAGAACGGAAGTCGGCTCGCTGTCGGAATCGTTGCGCTGCGTCACGCAACCCGCACCGCTAGTGTAGGCACCGACGCGGACCGTTTTCAAGAGCGCGTTTTAGGAGACGCGTCGTGCTTTGGGAAAAAGCCTAGCCAACTCCTTTTCGGAGACCTTTCCAGCGTACTGGCTGACTTCGAACGCCTCCACAGTCCCCGATGGAGCTCCCCAGGCATCCGGCCAGAAATGTCCACGTCGCTGCCTTGCAGCTTCCTGGTACCACGATTTCAACCAGACTCGCCTTTGGCCGGGATCGTCCGGCACTTGGTCCAGTAGTCCATCATGGAAAGGGAGCCATTCAAAAAACTGCGATTCATGGCACGCCAGTAGATCCACGATTTGGTCGATCCATGGTCCGGTGTCGAGCACCCAGTCGGGGCGGAATGGTGAGGGAGACGTGAAGGGATCCGCGAGAAAGGCGACCACAGGATCTTTCCGCAGCGCTGGAAACTCCGGTTCCACCAGAGGCACAGTGAAGAGATAGCAGGCATCCTGAACCGCAAGGCCCACCGCGCGGTGGTCAGGATGGTAGTCCCAGGGACGGTGCGTCAGCACTAGGTCAGGTTTGAAGATGCGAACTTCCCCGAGAATCCTTCGCCGAAGCGCCAGCGTCGGCTCCAGGTACCCATCAGGAAAATCCCAGACACTGGCTTCAGCACCGATCATCGACGCCGACCTAGCTGCCTCCCGATGACGCCTCTCCACCAGCTCACCGCTCGCCATGGTGTGATGCCCAGACCGTCCATCGGTGACACTAACCATGCGGACCACCGAGCCCTGTTGACGATGAGCGGTCAGCAGGCCGCCGGCGGCAAATTCGGCGTCGTCCGGGTGAGCCCCCAGCAAGAGGATTCGCAACGACTCCTCGCTCACGCTCCTTCTTCCTCTGCTTCTTCATAGAGCACCATCATGAGGATGGTCGATTGCCCAAACGCTCGATCGATCGGCTTGGTGGATTGCGGTGCAAGGTTCCCCGAAAGCGACAGGACGCGCGGTCGCTTGGCAGCGATCCACCGGTTGATCTCCCGCTCCAGTGAAATCACCTCCGTATCGACTCCAACAAACAGCTTTACCTTTTGCATCCTTCGACTCCTCGCCCATGCCTCGAGTAGCTATGATCTAATTTGATGACCGCGATCCCTGTTGGCGGCAATCGCTTTCTCATTCCTAACGGTTGGATCCTACGTGACTCATCCTAACCCAGTCGACTTGGTTTTGCTGCACCCATCCGACAATTGCGCGGTCGCCACTTGCACGCTGGAACGCGACCATGTGGCTCGCTGGACAGGAGCCAATCCGATCGCGCTGGGCGGCAGGATTCCGGCCGGCCACAAAGTGGCGATCCGCCCGATCGAGCTCGATCAGCCCGTCTTCAAGTTCGGATGGCCGATCGGTGTCGCAACTCAGCCCATCGCACCGGGTGAACACATTCACAGCCATAATTTGCGATGCGAGCATCAAGTGGATTACGAGGCGATCGCGACGGAGATTCCGCCACCACCCCAGCCGGTCCGGGGGATGACCTTTGAAGGCTATCGGCGACCTGGTGGGCGATGTGGCACTCGGAACTACATCGCCGTCATCTCCACCGTCAACTGTTCCGCTTCGGTCGCGCGACGCATCGCTGCCGCCTTCCCGCCAGAAGTGCTCCAGGCATTCCCTGGAGTCGACGGGGTGATCGCACTGCGGCACGAAGGGGGCTGTGCGATGAAGTACGAGGGGCTCAAACACCAGATGCTCAACCGCGTCCTGGGCGGCATGGCCAAGCATCCAAATATCGGTGGGTTTGTCCTCATCGGGCTTGGATGCGAACAGACTTCCGTGGGGCACCTGATTCAAGACCAGAAACTGGTCAAGTTGCAGATGCCTGGGCAACGTGATGACGCGAATCCGGGAGCGTTGGTGCGCCCCGATCGCTACACCATTCCGGCGATCACCATTCAGGATGAAGGAGGCACGCGAGCGACGATCGCTCGTGGTATCGAAATGGTCCGATCGCTCCTTCCACAGGTCGCTCAAGCACGGCGTGAAACCATCCCCGCCAGTGAACTGATTCTGGGGACCGAGTGCGGTGGTTCCGATGGCTACTCTGGTATCACCGCCAATCCCGCCGTCGGTGTGGCCGCCGACCTCCTGATCGCCGCAGGCGGTACGTCGATTGTTTCGGAGACAACCGAGCTGTACGGTGCCGAACAACTGCTCACGCGCCGCGCACGCTCCCGCCCCGTTGGCGAAAAATTGCTCGAGCTGATCGACTGGTGGAAGTGGTATGTCGGGGTTTTCGGCGAGGTGCTCGACTGCAACCCATCCACTGGCAACAAAGCAGGTGGACTGACGACGATCGTGGAGAAATCGCTTGGGGCTGCCGCCAAATGCGGTTCCACCGCACTCGAATCGGTCGTCGGCTACGCCGAACCGGTCGACTCGAAAGGGCTGGTGGTGATGGACTCCCCAGGCTTCGATCCGGCAAGCGTCACCGGTATGGTGGCTGGAGGCGCCAACTTGGTGGTCTTCACCACCGGCCGTGGTAGCTGCTTTGGCTTCAAACCAGTTCCAGTCCTCAAGGTCTGCAGCAACTCAGAAACGTTTCACCGGATGCCCGAAGACATGGACATCAATGCCGGTACGGTCATGGAAGGTGAATCGGTTCAGCAGGTGGGCCGGCGCATCTTCGATTCGCTCCTGGAGATCGCCAGCGGCCGACAGACCCTCAGCGAACAACTTGGCTACGGCGACGATGAGTTCATTCCCTGGACCGTGGGGCCGACGCTGTAGAGACAACCGTCGATCCATTGGTCGACGTTCGTTTGAGAGCATGTCAGTGACCGTCGATTCGGCTTGCTGCTCCTCCAACGGGCAAAGGGCTGGGGATCTTCGCGTGCGGTCCTGCCAAGCCATCAGAATTCGCCAAGAGAATTCAGGGAAGTAGCAGTTGGGGACGCAGCCAGATGGTTTGGACCATCGCCGGTAGGACATCGTCGAGCCCTTCGGTTTTCTCCAGATGCGGACTGATCGCCAGAACGAACCCCTTGCCGAACCTGCCAGCTGCCATGGCGGTTGTCCCCGGCATCACACCGCCCGGTACTTTCTCTTTCCGGACCTCGGTCGCGAAAGTCGCCAGTTCGCGGTAGTCCTCCAGATCGTCTCGTTGCGCGGGGGCAAGCAGGGGGCCTTGATGGTAGTAGACCTCGGGATGATCCGAGTCGACGGCGAAGGCTTCCTGTGCCTCCTGCCGCAACGTCAATCGGACCGGACCAAATCCACGTGCCCAATGCTTGCGATCGACCACCTTGGCGTCCAAGAGATGTAGGGACCAGCGATAGTCGGCCGACGCCAGGTAAGCTCCTGCGCAGACTCCGATATAGCAGCCCCCTCGATCGATAAATCGCCGCACCTCTTCCCGCCCTTCGCTAGCCAGTGCCTCCCCTTGCCCACCCCCGGAGCCACCTGGGAAGACCACCACATCGACGTCGCTTTCCAGCTTTCCTGCGCGGATTGCTCCAGCGTCAATGCGATCGACGACCAGTGCGGGGGACCTCTGGAGATCGCGGATCAGTTCCGAGACCGAGCCGCTGACCCCGGGCCCCTGAAAGACAGCGACTCGAATCCGCGACGAGGCCGACTCCTGAGCTCCAAGCGATGGGCTCAAGATCGATGCCAGCAGCACCAGGAGAAGTCGAAGGATGTCGCTCGAGATCATCTCAAAAGAACTCCACGAAGCAGCCAGTACCAAGAAGGCAGTTGATGGCATATCAGTGTAACAACGGGATGCGGTCCAGACGGCAAGCGACCGATGGACGCAGGCTAAGGTGGAAACCGCAGTCCGATCCCAGCCGACCGTTCGGCTTTCGCAGGCAATACCTGGAGGCCGTGGCGAGGCATTCGATCGGGCTTGGGTTGCAGTCGCTTGCCGAATGCTTGCCGACTGGCGGGTTGACTGAGCCAACTTGGGCCGCAGGGGCACAAGTGATCGAGACAATGGTGTTTGGAAATAGCCGAAACGCGGTGAAGCTTAAGCAACTTCACCGCGTCGCGGTTTCCCCCTGCCCTCGTTCACAGCCTTACGCTGTTTCCTGTTGTGTCCTTTGGATTTTTCTGATTACTTGCCACCCCGAAGCGCGTTGGCGGGGAGGACTGGTGGTGGATCGATCGCGGTGCTTGTCGATCCGGCGCGTCGCGACCAATCGTTATTTCGGTCGAGACTGGCTGCCGTCGATCGACTCCAGGGAGCGGCGCTTCCAATCTGCAGTGGTGGGCTGGGAGCCGGTGCGTCCGATGCGGAGGGCTGAGCAGCTTCCGTCGCCGGATTGCTCAGCTCAATCGACTCCACCTCCCCATCCATCGCTCCTTGCATCGCTTCGGTGGCTTCGGGAGTCACCACAGCTCCTTCCACCCACTCGCCCTGGTCGATGATCACTTCGCCTTCCATGCCATGCTGGTTGACTGGTCCGAACTGATCGGTGGGCATGGTGCCTCGGCTGACCGACGAAGGACGGCTTGCACCACTGCCCAATGGAATTCCCGCCGCCTGCCGCATGGCGGCTTGCTGAGCGTCCTGGTAGGCTTTCTGCGGCCAGTCGCCTTCGGCTAGTTCGATGTTGTTGTATTCCAGCAGCGATCCTTTCAGCAGATGGATCTGAACGATCGACTTGTTGTACTCACAGACCGCTCGGTAGTACTCCTGCTGGGCTCGTGCCCGTCGCTCCTGAGCCCGCAGCAGCAGGTCGACGATCTGTTCTAGTCCCTGCGCACCGATCTCGGCCTTGTCGCTATAGACTTTGGTCTCCCGTTCGCTGGCCATCCATTGGTTCAGTTTGAACTGCATCTGCTGGTAATGCGACTCCATCAGGCTCAGTTCATTGCTCAGTGCATAGATCGCGGCATTCTCCTTCTCGCGGAGGACTTCATGTTCGCGAGCCATCGAGAGACGGGCTGCGCGGATACCGGCAAGTGCTCGCCTTGCACCGAACGCGTTGGGGGTCAGTTCCAGACGCATGCCGACTTCCTGGTAACGTCCCCCCAGCAGGCTTTCCCAGGCGCTGGTCAGGTTGTTACCCCCACCGATGCCAGGGAATTCTTCACCTCCGTCATTCCCAAACCAATCATCACCCACACCGACCCATCGGTAGAGCCCTGAGATATTGACGTCGGGGAGGATCTGGTTCTTCGCCGAAATCAATTCCAGTTCCCGTTGCTTGATCACCCATCGCTGGCTTCGCAGATCGAGGTTGCGGTTGAGCGTTTCGCCCTGGATCGATGGCCAGTCGAACTCGGTGTGAGCGATCGTCGGTTTGTCGACAGGACGCAGCAGCTGCCCGTCGGTGGCGGAAAGACCCATCAGGTAGCGAAGGCGTCGTTCGCGACCCTTCACGCCCGGATCCCCACCTGGCAGGTTGACGCCATTGAGAGCGGCGCTCAAGAGCGCATCGAACTGATGGACCTGAGCCAGGGCTTGCGCTTCGACGGCCGACTCGCCTACATTGTTCTGCAGCCTTGCATTGGCGACGCGCCAGACTTTCAGAGCGCTGTCTCGGCCAGCCCGAGCCGTCTCGACGGTCCAGTAGGAGCAGTAGAGATCCCAGTAGGCGACTTCCACTTCCTTGCTGAGGTTTCGCATCGCTTCTTCGAACTGAGTCAGGCTGATGTCTTCATTGATGCGTGCCAGAACAACTGGAAGGCGGTTGAGCATGGTGCCGCGTCCGCGAGCCAGTGGGTGCTGAAGCTGGACTTCCAATGTCTGGGTGAAATCGCTGGGGGTGCGTCGAGCGATGCTGGGAGCATCGACGTTATTTCGGGAATAGGCGGTCGAACTTCTCGCCGACGCGACGCCGCCAGTCGCCAGACGCTTGGAAATGGCGCTCTGGTAATTGGTGTCTTTGGCTGCGAATGGGGTGGGTGTGAAGGTGTTCGGTCCTGTGTTTCGCTGCCGATCGGTCGTGTTGTAAGAGAGGAAGGAAGAATACTGCGCGTCGAACTCGCTGAGCGCGTCCTCGACACCAGCGACCTGGTTGGCGCGCACGGCCCCACGAGGCAATGTGCGATTGCCATTCTGGTCGATGACTAGCGCCTGGGGAGATGTTGTAGACGAAGTGATGGCAGGATCGTACGCGGAGCGAAGTTGGCCGGATGGACTAGCCAGGATGGCTGTCGCTAGATCGCCGGTTTGCAAGTTGGATCCAGGCAGACTGCGAACCAACTTGGTGTTCGCAAGTGCGATCGACATGCAGTCTTCCAGAGTCACATCGCGGAACGAGTAATCGTCGTTGCCCACGGTGTAAGGGGACTGTGCCTCGGTCGCCTCTGGCAATGACGCGGTTTGAACGTCGGGATACTCGATCCGCGTCGCGGTATCTAGATAGTGCTGCAGATCAGAATGGTCTGCCCGAAAGAACGGTTGCGTCGGATGGCAGCCAGTCAGCATGGTCAGCACCAGCTGGAGGGCGGCAACTCGGCGGATGGTCGATCGTCTCATGGGTCCCATTCCTGCGTGGATTCTCGGCGCACCACCCCTCCACCAATCCACCGTGCCAATGCAGCGTCAGCTGCAAAGCACAATATGGATCGGGAGCCCTTGGCCAGCCCAACCGAGAATCGTTTTTTGGAACCCCCCTTGCCACCTCTTCCGACGGGCACAAGATGCTCGACGGAAAACGCGACGCAATTGGTATCGTCAACGTAGGTCGCAAAACTTACCAAAACCTCCCTTCCTCACGACATTTTTTTCAATGACATCTGCTTTCATACAGGGCTGAGTAAATTGAGTGGAGTGGGGTAGGTGCGCAGGCCGGGATGACCTGGTCGATTTCTTTCTTTCTTTTTTCTTTCCCATCCGCCCTCCGCTTCGGTTCGCTCAATCCAGAAGCATCTTGAGTGACTCGCGGAACAAGCCCTTTTTCGTCCATAGGGCGATTCTGTGGGGCGTATCCGTGGGCCGGAAGCGAGTAAACGGGATCGATTCGCAGGGAGAAGGGCTTATGCATGCAAGGCGTCCTATGGATCTCACTCCCTTTTGGCGCGTCGTTAGGAACGAACCGGGAGCGACTCATCTTCCAACTCCATCCATCGCGCACCATTGTGCCTCAACCAACGAATACAAAATCCCCCCTCCCGCTTCGTCGCTCCTCCTCATCGGCACCCCGGAGTAGGTGGTTCCGGGTGACGTGAGCACCTACAGATCCCCTCGTAGTGAGGGTTCTCTCCAATTGGTGGGTGGCACCGATTGGAAAAGGTGCGATTGGAAAAGGTGGGTGGCACCGATTGAAAAAAGCCTCCTCAGCGACCCACTTAAGTGGGTGGTTCTGGTGCTGTGAGCACCTGCAATTTCCCTCGTATTGAGGGTTCGCTCCAATCGGTGGGTGGCACCGATTGGAAAAGGTGGGTGGCACCGATTGAAGTTACCGATTGGAAAACGATCGGTGGGTGGCACCGATTGAAGTCAGCATCGATTGAAGTCAGTGGGTGTGTGCGCCCATCGGTGGTTGGCAACGATTGGACTTCTCCCGCTTCGAAGCTCCT